>JAYYRS010000662.1:0-6928 GCA_036126975.1 Myxococcota bacterium | reverse complement strand
AAACGGACCGACCTCGACGTCGTCGGAAAGATTGGCGTCGGAGTCGACCACGGCGGTCGGGTGGATGGACATGGCGGCGTCTCTGGGTGGTGGGTCCGGGTCCCTGCCGGCGCCAGCGGAATGCTGCGCCGTGCCGGGGGTCAGTGCAATTCGTCGAAGAGGGTGCCGCTGCGGCACCCCATGCCGTGCAGCATGCGGATGGGAACAATCTGCTGGACGGATGGATCGCGGATGATGGTCCGTCGGGGACGTGTCCGGTGGGGGACACCAGGCCCGCGGGCGCCCGGGACGAGCGGCGGGTCCGCCGGGCGGTCGCGGAGCCGCACCCGGGGTCCTCGGAGGCGCGCGATGCGGCCCGGGCGTGCCGTCGTCGCCCGGACGGCTGTCGGCGCTGCGGGGGAAGAGCGCTCGGGCATGCCTCCAGGGTTCGACCGCATGGCCTCTCGCTCCGTTGTGCCGGGGGACGCACCCGCCAGAGGTCCGGCTTGCCGGACGCGGGATGCTCAGTAGGCTACCGCGCGCACGAGCGCTTCGGGGGACGGGTCGCGCTTCCAGGCGTCGAGCAGGTCGTCCGCGGGGCTGCGGCCCGCGTGGATGCCGCCGAGCAGCGGTTCGAGCAGGGGGGCATCCTCGGGCTGGCAACGTTCAATGCCCCGCCGGGCGATGTCTGCAAGATCCTGTGCCCATGCGGCGATCCGGCGCCCGCCGATGTCTCCTTCGAGCCCGCTCCGGCACGCCGCATCGAAGCGCTCGTCGCGGGTTCCGTGCTTCTCGAACTCCGCAACAAGCTGGAGGGCCTCGTCCTGCGCGGCGTTGCAGTACATCAATCCCGTGAACATGGCACAGAAGCCCAGGGCGCGCTCGTGGTCGACGCAGTCGGCACCGCGTACCTCGATGGTGTGCTTGACCCGCACCTCAGGAAAGACGCTGGTCTGGTGGAGCGACCAGTCTGCGGCCGTGGGGAACTGTCCGTCGATGCCCCGCTCCATGAAAGTACGGAAGGATCGACCCTTGGCGGGCGTGAACCTGCCGTCCCGCCGGTAGAACATCATCGGGACGTCGAGCAGGTAGTCGACCCAGCGGGCGTGGCTGTAGTCGGCACGGAGACCGGGGGGGAATCCCGTGCGGTCTGGATCCGTCCGGGTCCAGATGTGGCCCCGGTAGGACTTGAAGCCAGTCGGCGCGCCCCGGTAGAGCGGCGAATTCGAGAAGATCGCGGTGGTGAGGGGCGCCACCCCGGACGTCAGCCGCACCTTGCGCGCGCAATCCTGTTCGTCGAGGAAGTCCCAGTTCGCCTGGACGGAGCAGGTCCCCTTCATCATGAAGAGGGCGAGGTCGCCGCGTTGGGGAAGGTAGTCCCGCATCACCGCATAGCGGCCCTTGGGCATCCAGGGGATGTCCTGGATGTCGGCTACGGGCGTCAGGCCCGCAGCGATCCATCGGAGGTCGCGGCCCGCGGCCAGGGCCAGCAATGCATCTCGATTCTCGTTCATCTCGGCATCGAGATCGGACAGGGACGCGTGGGGTGCACCCGACAGTTCGACCTGCCCGCCGGGCTCCAGCGTGATGCTCGACATGTCCGGACGCGTGAGTGCGATGGGGTTCCCCGCCTCGAGCACCATCGACCAGCCGGGCTGTCGTGCGTGCAGCTGTTCGAGCACCCAGCGGATGCCGTCCGCGTCGTCGTAGGCGACGGGGGAGCCGTCACTCCGGACCAGGGCACGCTCGAACTCTCCGCCGATGCGCCAGTCGGCGCGCGGAGTGCCGTAGCCGTCAAAGGTGGCAATGAGGCGGTCACGGGAGAGTGGGAGATCGGCATCGGTGGTGGTCATGACCGGCGCATATCTCTCCACTGGTGGGCGCGGCAGGGCAGGACTATGATGCGGGCCGGAGGTCGGCATGCACCCCGTCCGCGTCATCCCCGTTCTGCTCGCCACGACCGCCTGTACTCCCGTGCTGACGAGCCCACCGGGAGCCCGCACCAACGGTCCACAGTCTGCGGCCGACTGGGAACGCCCGGAGAATGCCTGGCACTCGGTCGACAGTCTTCCAGCCGACCTCGAGTCGCAGGGCTGGGCGGAAGGACAGGTTCCTCCGGACGCCCGGCTTCTCGACCAGAACGGCGACATCGTAAGCCTGTGGCAGTTCTACGGCGACGTGATCGCGCTCGACATCAGCACCATGTGGTGTGGCCCGTGTCAGCTGCTCGCGCGCGAGGTCGACGAGGTGCAGGAGTCCTACGAAGCCGACGGGTTCATCTACATCACGATGCTTCCAGAGAACATCGATGGAGACATTCCCAGTGTGGAGAACCTCAACGAGTGGGCGGAACGCAACGATGTGTCGGCGCCGATCCTCTCGGATGAGCCCCAGTACTCCTACGACATCGTTCCCGACCGGATCTGGCCCCGCGTGGTCATCATCGGGCGGGACATGCGGGTCGCAGAGGACCAGGTCCAGCCAGCGGAGGATGCGGCCATCCGGGCGGCCATCGAGGCCGAGCTCTAGGGCCGGCGCCCGGGCGTATCAGTCCAGCCGCTTCATGACGTGAAAGCCGACCGGTGAGGCGATGACGGCGCTGACGGCCCCGACGTCCAGTGCGAAGGCCGCGTCTTCGAAGGCCGGCTGCAGCTGGCCCTTGTGGAACCAGCCCAGATCGCCCCCGCGCAGTGCAGCGGGCCCGTCGGAGAGGTCCGACGCGACCGCAGCCACCGTCTCGCCGGCTTCGAGTCGTGCGCGGGCGTCGGCGGCGCGTTGCCGGGCTTCTGCCAGGGTCCGATCCGAGACCGTCCGCTGTGCACCCACATGTTGAACCAGCACGTGCGCGATGTGGACCTCATCGAGAACCATCCGTTCGATCAGATGGAAGCCGAAGGGCGTCTCGATGACGTCGGACACCTGACCGACGGCCAGTCCGAATGCGGCCGTCTCGAATCGGGGGTCCATCATCCCCTGGCCGAACGTGCCGAGGTCGCCGCCTCGCGGGCCGGATGGGCCGTCCGAGAGCTCACGTGCGAGCTGTTCGATGGTTTCGCCAGCCTGCGCCCGCGCGAGTGCGTCCTCTGCCCGGACCCGGGCGTCGGCCCGGGTGCGCCGGAGGCTCGGCTCTGCGCCGACCGCTCCCTGGTACGCGACCAGGAGATGCCGGGCACGGATGCGGTCCGGCGCCCCGGCGGGGATGCGCCGCGGTGCTGCATCGGATGCGGGCGCAGGCAGGTCCACGGCGGTGGGGGTGGTGGCCGCCGGAGCCGACGGTGTCCCTGTGGACGCTGGCGCAGGGGTGCCCGTCGGCGCCGACGGGATGTCCGCTCCGCACGCAAGGGCGGTCAGCAGCAGCAGGGTCCGCATGGCGCCGGTTATAACCTGCGGACTTCCCGGGCGTCGTGGTACGACGCTCCCATGGACTCCACCTGGCTCCTGCGCGTCGCGCTCCCGCTGATGATCGGCTCTCTGCCCGGGGCGGCACACGCTGCCGATCCGGATGCCGTCGATGCGTGGCTGGACAGTGTCGTGCTCCTGGTCACCGGAAGCGCCTATTGCTCGGGTGTCGTCGTGGATGAGAGTGGTCTCGTCGCGACGGCCTACCACTGCGTCTCCAACGGAAAGAAGACCCATGCCTGGACCCGGCCGGACCCGCCGGTGGACGACGAGGAGCGTCCGGATGTCCACACCGGCCGGATGGTGGCCGCGGCACCGAAGGACGACCTTGCGCTCGTCTCGATCCCCGGGCTCGCCGGTCGCGTGGCGCCCATGCCGATCCGTGCGGAGCCCCCACGACCGGGCAGTGCCGCCTATGGCCTCGGGCATCCCTTCGCGCCGGCCGCCGAGACGTCGGACGCAATGGAGGGCATGTTGCTGTGGAGCGTCACCGGAGGCATCGTCAGTGCGGTCGGGCCGAAGCTCATCCAGACCGATGCTGCACTCAATCCAGGGAACTCCGGCGGCCCGGTCGTGGACGACGAGGGACGCATCATCGGAATCACGTCAAGGAAGCTGCAGGCAGACAACATCGCCTTCGCCGCCTCCGCCGAGAGGTTGACCGCCCTGATGGCCGAGCCGACACCGCCGCGGCTGCTGGGTGGCGATGTCGCCCTCGGGCTGTCCTGGTTGGGAGGGAGCATGCTCTTTGGCCCCGACTCCCGGAGCTTCGCCGTGGACTCGGCCCTGGAGCTGCTTGGCCGGGTCACCCTGCGGGACAGGCTGGTGCTGGGCGTTGGCGCTGGAATCTCGTCTGCGGGCCGCATGCGGGCGCTCGAGCAGGGGGTCGCCTATGCGCCGGCGCTCGAGGCCTCGGCTGCGGTCCGACAGCGCTTCGGGCGTGGGCGGTGGTCGACCACGCTCGAGGTGGGAGGCGGGGCCTGGGTGGTGGACGGCCTGTCATCCCGATTCGATGCCGAGACCGGCAGCTGGACCGTATTTGCAGCGCCTCCGCAGGCGGGGCCGGGGGCCATGGCCCGCATCGGGGTCGGTGGCGTCGGACTGCGCACGGTCGCCGTGCTCGATGATCCGGAAGACCCCCTCTGGCTGCTCGGGTTCGACCTCGAGGTGCCGGGGGTCCTCGCCACCTTCTGAGTCGCGGGGCCACGCTCGCCAATCGGCCCGCGGCGGACGGGCGCGGGGGCCGGGGGAGGGCCGCGGCTGGGGGACCCCGAGGCACGCCGGCTGCGATGGGTTCCCCCCGGCACGAAACCGGGTGTCGCCGGCCGCCTGCGGTGGTTAACCGCGGGCCATGTCCGGAACCGTGCTCGTCCTGGGGCCGCAGCGGCCGAATCCCAACCTCGCCGGGGTCCTCGACGCGCGTTCCGTGCAGGGTTCCATCGCGGTGGTCTCGGCAGGCTGGCGGCATGATGAGGGCGAGCTGGGTGCGCTGCGCGCGGACGTCGGCCGGCCGGTGGTCCACCTTCCCCTGTATCGCTGGTTCGAGGAGACACTGGCAGAGCACCCGGAGCTCGCGGCCGCGTACCGGGCCCGCCAGGACCGCATCCGGGCGTTCAAGTCGCTGGTCCGAACCCGGCTGTCGTCGGTCTACGGGACGATCGTCCGGCTGCATGCGCAGCGGGTCGAGGATGATGCCCTCCATGAGGCCGAGATTCTCGATGCGGTTCGGGTCCTGCGAGAGCTGGATGGCCGGGTCCTGGAGGGATGCGATGCCATCCGGGCCGAGGCGGGCCTCGCGGCCGCGCCCTGGGAGCATCCCGGCGTCGCACCCGTGCGGGATCGCATCCGTGCGGTCCTCGCGGACTGCGGGGCCGTCGCGATCGCAGGGGGCCACGTCGCGATCCTCCTCAATCGGCTCGAATTCTTCGGGATGCGCGAGCTGCTCTGGCACCACCACGCCCAAGGCGGCACCATTGCGGCATGGTCGGCGGGGGCGATGGTGCTCACCGACCGGGTCGTGCTGTTCTACGACGACCCGCCCGAGGGCCCGTCGGAGCCCGAGGTCCTCGACCGGGGATTCGGCCTGCTGCGAGGTCGCACCCTCTTCCCGCATGCGCGCACCCGCCTCCGGCTCGACCAGTCGGACCGGCTTCGTCTGCTCGAGGCCCGGTTCGGCATCTGCACGGGGCTCGAGAGCGGCGCAGCGCTGGTCGTCCAGGCCGGTGTCTGGACCGATCACGGCGTGCCCGGAAGCGCACCGCGTCTCGCCCCGTCCGCGGGGGCGGCATGAAGGCCATCCGTCGTCTCGCCCTCCACCTCGCCGCGGATCCCCATCGGGCCCACGCGCTGCTCCGCGCCTTCACGGAAGGCAACGACTTCCCGCTCGTGGATGGAGGGTCGGCGACGTTCTTCTTCTGGGATGGACACCCCGCCGACGCCGTCTACCTCCTGCATTGGGTGCAGGGGCTGGAGTCGCGGCAGGCCTTCCATCGTCTGGAGGGCACCGATGCCTTCTGGTTCACCATCGACCAGCCTCGGGACGGTCGGGTCGAGTACAAGTTCGAGCTGCACCGGAACGGCCAGCGGAACTGGATCCGGGATCCGCACAACGACCGCCTCGCGCGGGACCCGTTTGGTGCCAACTCGGTCTGTCCGATGCCGGGCTACCAGGAGCCGCGCTGGGCCGAACTCGAGCCGGGGATGCGCGAAGGCAGTCTCGATGGCTTCGACCTGGAGAGCGCGGCGTGGGGAGACACCCGCAGGATCGAGGTCTACCTGCCGAGCGAGTACAAGCCGCACAAGACGTACCCGCTGCTCATCTGCCACGACGGCAGCGACTATCTCCGGTTCGCCGGCATCAAGGCCGTGCTCGACAACCTGATGTCCCGAAAGGAGATGCACCCGACGGTGGTGGCGTTCACGAGCGGGTCGGATGAGCGGAACGTCGAGTACGGAGCGAATCCCGCGCAGGTGTCATTCCTCGTGGATGAACTCCTGCCGGCGCTGTCCGAACGCTACGGCGTCTCCGACGAGCCGCTTGGGCGCGCGCTGATGGGCGCGAGCTTCGGCGGTGTCGCCTCGCTGTTCACGGCCTGGAGCCGTCCCGGCGTGTTCGGTCGACTGTTCCTGCAGAGCGGAAGCTTCGTCTTCACGGACGTCGGGCACCATGGCCGTGGACCGCTCTGGGACCCGGTCGTCGAGTTCATGAACGCGTTCCGTCGGGACCCTGCCCGCATCCGTGCGCGGGTCTTCATGTCCTGCGGAACGTTCGAGGGTCTGATCTTCTACAACCGCGCACTGGCGCCGCTGATGCGGCAGTCGGGCCTGGATGTGCGATTCGTCGAGAGCCACGACGGCCACAACTGGGTGGCCTGGCGCGACCGGCTGCGGGACGGCCTGAGCTGGACGTACCCGGGCCACCTCTGGATGACCTACGAATAGTCTCTCCACTTCGGGATTTTTGATGGCCAAGACCGAGACCCGCCGTATCGGACTGTCCCTGGGGGCGGACCTCTGCTGGCCCGCCGCCTTCGAGGCGCTGATGGGCCGC
>JAYYRS010000661.1:0-4624 GCA_036126975.1 Myxococcota bacterium | reverse complement strand
GAAGACCCCATCGACGGTCCATGGCGACTCGAAGTCTCGAGCCCAGGGATGGACCGACTCGTCGAGCGGACCGCGGACTTCCTCCGGTTTGCGGGCATGCGCGCCAAGGTGCGCATGGCCCCGGACTGGGGACGCCGCCGGTACACCGGCCGGCTCCACGGTCTGTCGGACGACGAAACCTCGATCAAGATCCTCGTCGGCGACGACGAACATCTCCTGCCTCGGACCCAGGTGGACCGGGTGCTTCTTGACCTCACCCCCGACGAATTCGCGGCGCTCGGCAAGTCCGGAGCCGCCATCGAAGGAAAGATCCCATGATCAGCGATCTCGCACGCCTCATCGACGTCGTCCACCGAGAGAAGAACATCCCCCGGGACTCCCTCATCGAGGTGCTCGAGCAGGCCATGGTCGCCGCGGCGCGGAAGCGTTTCGGACCCAGCCGGGAGATCGAGGCCGAGTACAACGAGGACCTCGGCGAGGTGGAGCTCTTCGAGTTCCGCACCGTGGTGGACGAGATCGAGGACGAAGAAACAGAGGTCCTCATCGAACACGCCCGGATCGCGGACCCGGAGTGCGAAGCCGGTGACTCGCTTGGAATCAAGATGCTGGTCGAGGACCTGGGCCGGATTGCAGCCCAGACCGCGAAGCAGGTCATCATCCAGAAGATCCGCGACGCAGAGCGCGAGATGACCTTCAACGAGTTCAAGGACCGCAAGGGAGAGCTCATCACCGGCATCGTCCGCCGCTTCGAAAAGGGCAACATCATTGTCGACCTCGGCCGCGCGGAGGCGATCCTGCCCAAGCGGGAGCAGGTCATGACCGAGACGTACCGCCAGGGAGACCGCATCCAGGCCTACGTTCTCGACATCACCCGTGCATCCAAGTCGCCACAGGTGGTGCTCAGCCGGACGCACCCCGGTCTCCTGATGAAGCTCTTCGAGCTGGAAGTTCCCGAGATCTACGAAGGGATCGTTCGGATCGAAGCATGCGCACGTGAGCCCGGCCACCGCGCCAAGATCGCGGTCTCCAGCGTCGACCGGGACGTCGATCCCGTCGGCGCCTGTGTGGGTTTGAAGGGGTCGCGCGTCCAGGCCGTCGTCGGAGAACTGAAGGGCGAAGCGATCGACATCATCCCGTTCCACCCCGACCCCGCGCGATTCATCGTCCACGCCATCGCTCCGGCCCAGGTCAGCCGCGTCTACATCGACGAGATGACCCACAGCATGGAGCTGATTGTTCCTGATGACCAGCTGTCCAAGGCGATCGGCCGGCGCGGGCAGAATGTCCGTCTCGCCGCCCAGCTGACGGGCTGGCGGATCGACATCTTCAGCGAGACCCGACACACCGAGCTTGTCGAAAACGCGCGGGTCGAGCTCCAGCGAATCGAAGGGCTCAACGAGGAGTCAGCCGAGGAGCTGATCCGGAACGGCTTCCGCAGCGCGCAGGAGCTCTTCGATGCCGAGTCCTTCGAGATTGCAAACGTTCTCGATATCGACGAGGACGACGCCGACGTGATCATCGATGCCGCAGAGGTCGTCTTGAACGCGCTCATCATCGAGGAGCGCGAGCGGGCTGCCCGGGAGGCCGAAGAAGCGAAGGCTGCCTTTGAACAGGCCCAGCGCGACGCCGAGGCCGCCGCCGAGGCGCTGGCTGCGGAGGCAGGCGGCGATGCCCCTCCCGCCGACGCCGACGACCTGCCCGTCGAGGCGGATGCGCTGCCCGCAAGCGTCCCGCCCACGCCGGATGACGCGCTGCCCCCTGAGGCCTGAGCGGTAGCCGCATGCCCTGCGACGACCACACGGCCATCCGAACCTGCGTCGCATGTCGGCGCAGGTTCCCCGCGTCCGACCTGCTGCGCATCACCCTCGACGCAGACGAGCGGCTGCGGCTGGATGCGCGACGCGTCGCGCCCGGGCGGGGTGCCTGGGTGTGCATCCAACACGCGTGCGTCGCGCGGCTGCAGGAAAAACCCGCGCTCGCGAGCCGGTCCCTCCGGCAGCGCCCCCGAGGTTCGACCGACCTGTTGCGCGATGCCCGGGCCTGGACCGACCACCGTGCCCTGCAGGCCCTTCGGCAGAGCCATCGCGCGGGCCTCGTGCGCAGCCGGGCTGCACAGCGCCATGCAGTCGCCGATACGTCCGTGCTTGCCGTCCTCCGCCCTCTCGACAGCGAGGCGGATGGGCCTGACCATGCATCGACCGAGCTGCCGACGCCATGGACCCGCATCGAGCTGGGCGCTGCCCTGGGACGCGGCCCGCGGAGCCGGCTGCTGCTGCTCAAAGGTGCCCCGAGCCGCCGCCTCCTGCGCAAGTTGCGTCTTCGCGCGGCCCTGGGTTAGGGGCTCGGCCCAGTCCGGCGCACCCGCCGGCCTGACCACCCGTGAACCCATCGCATCATCGGGGCGCTCTCTCGCGAGAGCATCCCGCCCGAAGTCGGCCCTCATGGCCGCCCCCACTTCGCCGGCGGACCCCCGAGCGGCAGAGGCCCTGCATGTCCACCAAGGATCTCCTCGAGCGGCTCCAGCGCACTGCGCAGAGCCGCACCACCCGGAAGCCCCAGTCCCGCGCCGGCGCGAAGGCCAGCACGGGCAAGGTGCAGACCCGGGTCGGCGACGGTGTGATCCGTCGCCGGCGTGTCCGCAAGCCTGCTGCAGAGCCCGTCACCGCTCCATCCGAGCTCCCGTCGTCCACCGGCACCGTCGTCCGGCGCCGCAAGGCCGACGCTCCGCCGGCTCCGCCTGTAGCCGACCCCGTCGCTGACGTCGCTCCTGTTCCCGAGTCCGCCGCCGAGGCGGCACCTGCCCCCGCCGCCGAGCCTCCTGCCGCGGCCGAGCCGCCCCCGGAGCCCGCTCCCGAGGCCGCCCCGGGCGAAGCCGTCGAAGCCCAGGCAACCCCCGAGTCCCCGCCAGAGCCGGCGTCCGAACCCGCTGCCGACGAGGGCACGCCCGCTGCGGCCGATGCTCCCGTGGAAGAACCCGCAGTCGCCGCCGCGCCTGCGCCCGCTGATGAGGGGACCGAGGCCAGCGCCGACGCCGCCGCGCCGGACCCCGACGCCGCGCCAACCAGCGAGCAGCCCGATTCCGATCCACAGGACGGCGATGCCGCCGAGGAAGGCGTGAGCGCCGCGGCATCCATCGCCGCCGGTCTCCCCCGGGCTGACGGGAGCCGCCCGAACTCTCCGGTATCGGGCAAGCGGCCGCTGCCCGGTCTTGGCCTCGGCGTCATCGCACCCCCGCCCGGATACGACCCGGACGACCCGTCCGGCAACCGCGACCGCGCCCAGCGTGCCGCGGAGCAGGCCCGCGTCGAGCGTGAGCGGACGCGGACCCCTCGGGCAGAACCGGGAGAACGCGTCTGGCGCGACGAGCGCGCGGACGGAGCACCGGGCGCCGGCGGCGCTGCCGGCCGCGGTCGAGGCAGGGCCGCCTCCGGTCGCGGGCCCGCTGCGCGTGGTGGCCCGCCCCCGAAGCGCGGCCGCAAGGGTCGGCAGCGCTACGACATGTACGACGGCTTCGGAGCAGGAATGCGCCGGCGCCGCGGAAAGAAGAGCTCCGGTCCCAAGAAGGCCTCCCCCCAGGCCAAGGCGATCAAACGCCGCGTCGAGATGGACGAGGTCATCACCGTCTCCCAGCTCGCCCACGGCATGTCCGTGAAGTCCGGGCAGGTGATCAAGACGTTGATGGGCATGGGCCAGATGGCCACGGCCAACCAGCCCCTCGACTTCGAGACGGCTTCCCTGGTCGCCGAGGAGTTCGAGTTCGAGGTCATCAATGCGTCTTTCCAGGAAGACGCGCACATGATCCAGGTCGACCAGACCGACGAGGACCTGACATCGCGACCCCCAGTGGTCACCATCATGGGCCATGTCGACCACGGCAAGACCACCCTCCTCGACACCATCCGGAAGGCCAATGTCGCGAGTGGAGAAGCCGGCGGCATCACGCAGCACGTCTCGGCCTACCAGGTCGAGCGCAACGGCCAGACCGTCTCCTTCATCGACACTCCCGGCCACGCCGCCTTCACGGCGATGCGTGCTCGCGGCGCCGAGGTCACGGACATCGTCGTTCTTGTCGTCGCCGCGGATGACGGCGTCATGCCCCAGACGATCGAGGTCATCAACCACGCCAAGGCCGCAGACGTCGAGATCATCGTCGCGTTGAACAAGTGCGACCGTGCCGAGTCCAACCCGGAGAAGGTCAAGCAGCAGCTTCTCGAGTACGAGCTGATCCCGGAGGAGTACGGCGGAGACACGCTCATGGTCGAGGTGTCGGCGCTCAACGGCGACGGCATCGACAACCTCCTCGACGCCATCCTCCTGGTGGCCGAGGTCGCCGAATTCCAGGCCAACCCCGACCGACACGCGGAAGGAACCGTCATCGAAGCCCGTCTCGAGCGGGGACGCGGTCCCGTGGCGACGGTGCTGGTGCAGGACGGTACGCTCAAGCGCGGCGACCGGATCGTTGTCGGAGAGGTCTGGGGTCGCATCCGCGCGATGACCGATTCGAACGGCAAGAAGCTGAAGGACGCCGGACCCTCCACGCCCGTCGAGATCATGGGCCTGAACGAAGTGCCCGCAGCCGGCGACAACATGGTCGTGGTCAAGGATGACAAGGCCGCGAAGACCC
>JAYYRS010000660.1:0-5347 GCA_036126975.1 Myxococcota bacterium | reverse complement strand
GTCCGATGTGAGCGAAGGACGGACGCACTCCCTCGACGAGTTCCCCCTGCTTCTCGCGGGCGGCGCCTGCGGTGCACTCCGGACCGGGATGCACTACCGCTCGTTCGCCCAAGAAAACGCCAACAAGGTGGTCCTCAGCATGATGCGGGCGATGGGGGTGGTCCGCGAAGGCATCGGGTCGGACGAGAGCTACACGACCGAGGGCCTGTCCGCCATCGAGGGAGCATGAGCCGCGCCCGTCCGTGGTTCGCCGCCTCCGGCTTCGCGGCGCTCGCTCTTCTCGGCTGTGGAAGCGGTCCGCCCGCGAAGCCGATGGACACCGGTGCTTCCCTGGGCGAATGCGGCGACCCCGAGGCCATCCACAGCGTGGTCATCACGCAGCTCGCGTTCACCCAGCTGCGCGCCGATGGCACGATCGAGGGCTTCGACCTCGATGGAACGGACTCAGCGCCGGGCGACCCTGCGGGATGTGGACACGGCGATCGGAGCGGTCCAGAGGGGCAGACGGGCATCGACAGCGCGTTTGCGTCCCTGGTTCCGGTGCTGGAGGGCCTGGGAGCCGGCGCCGTGGAGGGGCTCATCCAGCAAGCCATCGACTCCGGCGAACTGCTTCTGCTGATCGAGATGTCCCACCTTGATGACTGGGCGTTCGATACCTGCGCGGATGTCGCCCTCCATCGCGGTCAGGGGACCCCAATCATCGGGACCGACGGCACCATCCTCGTCGACCAGACCTTCGGCCTGTCACCCGACGTCCCCAGCACCTATGCGACCGGCGGGATGGTGGAGGACGGCGCCTTCGAGATCCACAACATCGAGATCACCCTCCCTGTACAGATACTGGACGTCTTTCTCACGTTCACGATGCCCGCGGGCGCGATCCACCTCGACCTCGCCTCCGACGGCACCGTGTCCGGCTTCCTCGCGGGGGGGGTGCCGGTGGACCAGATCACCTCGCAGATCGGCGGGATCCCCGACATCGGCGACCTGTCGAGCGTGATCCCACCGCTGATCGAGGCGGCTGCCGACCTGTACCCGGACCCGGCAGGCGCCTGCACCGCCCTCAGCCTGGGTTTCGATATCGCGGGAAAACCGGCCTTCATCTATCGGGAGACATCCGGCACCGGGGAACCCGAGGGCCGGTAGTACCGCCCCCGCGACGGAGTCCGTCACGGCAGCGACACCGTGGCCGTCCGGGTCGGCTCAGCGTCCCGTGAAAGCGGACGCGCGGCGCTCGAGGAAGGCAGCCATGCCCTCCGTCTGGTCCTCCGTCGCGAAGCACAGCGCGAAGAGACTCGCCTCAGCCGCGAGCCCCGCCTCGAGTCCGAGGCTGTCGGTCTCATGGACGGCGCGCTTCACCAGCCGGACCGCTGCGGGTCCATTGGCACCGATGCGGGCCGCGAGGGCAAGCGCCTCGTCCATGGCGTCTTCCTCGGCGATCGACAGCGCGATGCCGAGTGCGACGGCCTCCTCCGCTCCCACAGTCCGTCCGGTCATCATCAGCTCGAGTGCGCGCTGTCGTCCCACCCGCCGCACGAGGCGCTGGGTGCCGCCGAATCCGGGAATGACCCCGAGCTTGACCTCCGGCTGTCCGAATACGGCGTTCGGCCCCGCGACGATGAGGTCGCAACACATCGCGAGCTCGCAGCCCCCTCCCAGGGCAAACCCATTGACCGCGGCGATGGTGGGTGCCGGAAACGACTCGAGCCGCCCGAGCAGACGCTGTCCTCGCTGGGCCATGGCCTCGGCCTCAAGAGCCGAGAACCCTGCCATCTCCTTGATGTCCGCTCCCGCGGCAAAAGCGCGCATCCCGGCGCCGGTCAGTACCAGGGCCTTGAGTTCCTGCTCCGCGAGGGCCGCAAGAGCCGCCCCGAGCTCGCCCACCATCTGGGCATTGAGCGCATTGAGTGCCTTGGGACGAGCCAGCTTGACGATGGCAGTGGCGTCCTGGACGTCGACGTCGATTGTCTCGTAGGACATGGTGCCCCCTATTCGCTGTAGTCGTAGAAACCGCGCCCCGCCTTGCGACCGAGCCAGCCTGCCTCGACGTACTTCCGAAGCAGCGGCGAGGGTCGGTACTTCGAGTCGCCAAATCCCTCGTGCAGGACCTCCATGATGGCCAGACAGGTGTCGAGTCCGATGAAGTCGGCGAGGGTCAGTGGCCCCATGGGCACGTTGGTACCCAGCTTCATCGCGGTGTCGATGTCCTCCACCGATGCGATCCCCTCGTAGAGCGTCTGGGCCGCCTCGTTGATGTACGGCATCAGGATCCGGTTCACGATGAAGCCCGGCACATCCTTGACGGACAGCACTGTCGTCTTGCCCATCTGCCGCGCCACGGCATCGACGGCCGCGTGGGTGGCATCCGTGGTCGCCATGCCCCGGATGAGCTCGACGAGCTTCATCACCGGCACGGGATTCATGAAGTGCATTCCCATGAAGCGCTCTGGCCGGTCGGTCACGGCCGCCAGGGCGGTGATGCTGATGCTCGATGTGTTGGAGGCAAACAGCGCGTCCGGATGCGCGACGTCCACGAGCGCCTGGAAGATCTGTTTCTTGAGCTCGGGGTTCTCGGTCGCAGCCTCGATGACGAGCTGCGCGTCCGCGACATGCGCCAGCTCCGTGCTGGTCGTCACGCGGGCGAGCGCGGCATCCGCGTCTGTCTGGGTGATTCGCTCCTTCCGGACCTGCCGGGACAGATTCTTGCCGATGGTTGCCACCGCGCGCTCCAGGGCATCCTGGCTGACGTCTACCAGCCGCACGGCATAGCCGGCAGAGGCTGCGACATGGGCGATGCCGTTGCCCATCTGGCCGGCGCCGATGACGCCGATGATCTGGATGTCTGCCGCGGTGATGCCCATGCCTGCTCCGAGTCCATTGGAAGGAAGGTCGGCCATCTAACCCAGCCCCCCCGCGGAGTCCGCGGTAGGCTGGAGCCATGGAGCGCCTCGGCTGGATCCAGACCCTCGAGCCAGCACTGCCGGAAGAGGCCGCGGCCATCCTCTCGGGACACGGCCCGTCTTCCCACATCGTTCCACAGCCCTGGCGGACGGCGGCTGCGATCTCCGAGCGATGCGGGGGCGCCTGCCTTGTGGACGCGCATGGCTGCAGGGAGGAGGCGGACCGGGTGCTCGCGCTCGGGCTCGCGCTCGGCTGTGTTCCGCCTGGAGAATCTTCCAGGGTCGCGGCAGCCCTCGCCGCCGCTCCGCCCTCGGCGCTGGTCCTGGTGGGCGACCATCTGCCCACATCCGCGGAACGAGACCGACTGGCCGGCCTCGCATCCGAAACCCGGTGGGTGCACCTCGCTTGGGCCGACTGGCAGGCCCCGGACGGGGCGCCGGAGATGGAGCCCGGCCATGCCGCCCTGGCAGCGCTGCCGCGCGGTCTCCCCCGCGGAGTCACGGCCGGCGATGTAGCACTTCGCCCCAGTGACCCTGGCCATGTCGCGCTGGCTCGTCCGCAGGCGCCACCCCCACTGCCACCGTCCACCGTCGCGGCCGTCTCCGTACAGATGCAGGGCCTGCTCCGGCTCGCAGAGGACGCGCCGCTTCCGGATGGAGCGACCCTCGCGGACCTCTTCGCTCTTCGCTGGCTCTCCCTGCATGATCCGAGTGCAGACGCCGCAGCAAGGGCAGCGGCCGCCGCGGCACGGATCGAGCTCTGCTGGGGTCAGCCTGGCCGTGCCCAGTCCACGCTTCGGCGTGCGATGGTCCAGGCCAACGGAGCCAGCGAGTCGGCACGGGCGCGCCTCGACCAGGCCGATGGCGATGTGCTGGCCACCATGGGAGATGCAGCCGCCGCGACGGCGGCCCACGACCGTGCAGCGGCGCGCCTCCGGGCGCATCCCTCCCCCGCACTCCTGCTTCGGTTCACCCGCCGCCGCGCGGAGCGCCTGCTCTCGCGAGGACAGCCCGACGCAGCACGACCCTATCTGCGCACTGCCCGGGCCCTGGCGCGCGAGCTCGGCGACCCGCTTGCATGCGCCGCCGCGCTGCGCGCATCCGGCGATGCTGCATTGGCTGCCGGGGAATCCCTGGGCGCGGAGGCGCTCTACGAACAGGCGGCGACTACCCCGGTCCCCTCCGGAGAGCAGATGAATCGCCTCCTGGGAGAGATCGGGATGGCGCTTCAACGCAGCGAGCGAGCGCGGGCGGCCGAGCTGCTCGCCCGCCGTCCACCCAATGCCACGGGCCTGGCCCGCGCCTGTGCCCTGCATCGTGCCGCCGAACATGCACTGTCCACAGGCAGCGCAGACGAGGCGGACCGGGCCGCCCGGCAGGCCGCCGACGGCTTCGTCCGCGCGGGTGCCCTGGTCGGCCAGGCCCGGGCTGTCCGACTGCAGGGAGACGCCCAGGTCCTGCGCGCGCATGCGGAGGATGCGCTCCGGCTCTACGCGGACGCCTTGGACATCCAGGTCCGGGTCAACGATCTCGCCGGCGCCCGCCGAACCCTCGCCCATGCTGCGCGCGTGTGTGCAGACGGAGGAGAGACCGACGCAGCGCGCCAGCTCGAAGCGCTGGGCGCTGAGCTGTAGGCCCTATTCGGCCCAGCCGCTCTCGAAGACGCCCACCATACCGACCTCACTGCTGAAGGGGGCGGACATCGCCAGGTCCGCGTCACCATCGCCGTCATAGTCGAAGATGACACCGGCATAGCCCCAGAGGTCATCGGCGTTGCGTGTGGGCAGCGATGCGTCGCCGTCGGTGTCCGTGACCGTACCGCCCGCGACGACCGTGGTGCCGTAGAACACCCGCGCAGTGCCGGTGATGGAAGACAGGGCCGTCCCGCCGAGCGGCGAGACCACGAGGTCCGCCACGCCGTCCGCGTCGAGGTCGCCCTGCTCTTCCCCCACCACCGTGAGCCGCCCCTGCAGGTTGCTGCCCTGCACCGTGAACATGGCTGCTGCGCTGGCGCTTCCACCGGCCATGGCGTCGTCAGCACCGATCACGTAGACCTCGCCACCTCCTTCCAGGGATGTGGTCACAACCGGCGCGGCCACGACGACCTCGGGCTTTCCATCTCCATCGATATCGTCCATGAAGCTGGAGTGGACGCCGAGACCCGACCCCGAGCTGCCCGTAAGCCCGTCGAGATCGCTCACGGACACGGCACCGCCCATGGCGACATCGGCGCCCGAGACGAAGATGACCGCACCCGCCCCGCTCGTGTTTGCGCCAAAAGCAAGCTCCGCAACGCCGTCGCCATCCAGGTCATGACTGCCGATGACTTCGCCGCCCGGGCTGGCTCCATCCACCTGCCAGATGGCGGAATTTCCAGTGAGTGAGCCCCCCCCGGCCATGTCCTGGGACGACCACACCCGCAGGTCGAGGTCCCCTCCACCCACGTT
>JAYYRS010000659.1:0-15630 GCA_036126975.1 Myxococcota bacterium | reverse complement strand
GTGGCGCGCACGTGTGGGATGACGAGCTTCTCGATGAGGAGTCCGACGATGAGCGGCAGCGAGACATCGAGGCACATCCCCAGCAGGATGGTCGCGGCCATCCACTGATCGGACGTCCCGCCGAGCACCGGCAGCGTCAGGTAGTGGACCAGCCGGTCGATGTGGGTCTCGCGAAAGATGAGCCAGCCTGCGCATGTGAACAGGAACATCAGCGGCACCGCGAGGGTCCGGCCCACGCGACCCTTTCGGAACTCCCGAGGGATCCAGCGGGAAACCGTCCGGTATCCAGTGATGAGAACCGCGTGGTACAGGCCCCAGAGCACGAACGTCCACGACGCCCCATGCCACAGACCGCTCAGGAGCATCGCGCCGAACGTCGCTCCATGCGTTGTCCATCGCGAGCCCCGCGAGCCGCCAAGGGGAATGTAGAGGTAGTCCCGGATCCAGCTGCTGAACGAGATGTGCCAACGCTTCCAGAAGTCCGACGGATTCACCGCCAGGTATGGATGGTCGAAGTTCAGGACGAGGTTGAAGCCGAGCATGCGGGCCGTTCCACGCGCGATGTCGGTGTAGCCACTGAAGTCGGCGAGGATCTGGATGGCAAACCCGAGGGTGGCCGCGGCGACCATTGCGAAGCTCGGCTCGGTGTGGACGAAGACCGCATCGGCGTAGGGCGCGATGGTGTCTGCAACGACCATCTTCTTGAATCCACCCCAGAGCGCGAGACCCAGACCGGACCAGAACCCCCGGCTGCGGAAGACCCGGTCTGCTTCCACCTGCGGCAGGAGCCGACTCGCCCGTTCCACAGGTCCCGCGACGAGCTGGGGGAAGAAGCTCACGAAGACCATGTACTCCAGGAAGTTCGTGCGCGCCCTCAGCTCTCCCCGGTAGATGTCGATCGTGTACGACATCGTCTGGAAGGTGTAGAACGAGATGCCGACCGGCAGGATGACCTGCAGGGAGGGCTCGTTGGCCTGCATGCCCATCGCAGTCAGCACCGCCGCCACGTTCTCGACGAAGAACCCCGCGTACTTGAAGTATCCGAGCATGCCGAGGTTTCCGGCCATGCTGAGGGCGAGCAGCCACCTGCGACGACCCCGCGGCTGCTCGTCGGGCCGGCCCATCCAACCGCCGACATGGAAGTCGAGCACCGCCGAGAAGGCGAGCAACAGACAGAACCACGGGTGGACCCAGCCGTAGAAGACGAAGCTCACGGCGACCAGCAGGACATTCTGGAGCGTACGACTCCGACCGAATGCCAGCCAGTAGACGGCGAGCACACCCGCGAACAGCCAGAGGAATTCGGACTGGATGAAGGTCACGTCAGGCCCCGCTGCCGCTCCGACCCCCACCATCGAGCGGACCGGACGACCGCGCCCACCCTACTCCGCCCCGCATGCCTCTGCACGGACGTCTCTGCCCCCGCCCGACGCGCCACGCCCGCACATCGGCGCGCGCGGCAGACCCACCCGTCCGCCGCATCCGGCCGACGCGGCGGGCCACCTGCAAGGGCCTGCTCAGACGTCGTCCTCGTCATCCTCATCCAACAGCTCTGCCCACGTCCTCCGGGACTCGGAGGGTGGCGGTGGCGCGACGCCGTGCGTGGCGACCCGGTCGTCCCTTCCCGCCACCGGCGCGTCCCGCGCCATCCCCTGCCCGCCGGACCCGGTCCGTTCCAGCTCGGAGAGTCCCAGTTCGAGACAATGCCGGGCGGCATCGCTGAGCGTCACCGCGCGGCGACCAGACAGGGCGGACGCGGACAGACGCGCCTGGACTTCGACGATCCGCTGCCGAAGCCGTGCGTCCACACGAAGCGTGATCCGGTCTGCTGCCATGGGATCCCTCCTGTTGTCAGACAACGTCAGAACTTAGCATACACTTGCGGGGTATTTCCTGTCTGACGGTGTGATCTTAATACGATGGCGGCGAGTGTCTGACAATGTGATCATCGTTCATGTCTGCCGCGATCTGCGCGGCAGACAACCGAGCGTGGACCGGACGCAGGAGGGTGGCGGATATCCGGCAAGCCCTCCGCAACCCGCCGTCGATCTCACGGGGTGATGGCCAGCTCGTACCAGGCGAAGCTGCCAATCCCGCGGGCATTGACCAGCCATGGGATGTCGCCCGATTCGTCGACGAACGACACCCATGCTGCGCTGCTCGGCGACGCAGTGGTCAGCACCACCCGGGAGTCCTCGACCCTCGCACGGTCCACGACCGCACCGTCAGACAGGCGGAAGTAGGCCTCCGCACCGGCTTGCAGGACCAGCCCGTTGCCCGTGTCGCCAAAGTCGATCTCGAGCGCAGTGGGACTGGTCCACACCGCAGAGACGGGATCCGGCGCCTCGATGTCGTCATCGAGACTCGCGCCATAGAGATCTCGCTGGATGAGGCGGGCCATCCGTTCTCCCCATTCGACATAGCTGCTGTTGTAGAAGTGACAGCCATCATGCCCATCAACACCGGTGGTGCTCATGTGTCCGATGACCCCGTCCACGAGGTCCGGCAGATCACGATGGACGTTGCGGTTCCATGTGGGACCCCCGCAGCCTGCCCGCGGCTGCAGCACGTATGCGCCTTCCAGATTCGGGTAGTCCGTCTGCCAGCCGTCATGCATGGCCGCCCACGCCTCAAGATAGTCACCGTATGCGGTCCCGCCGTCCGCCTCGCCTTGATGCCAGACCATGGCGCGCACGGCATCGGCGACGCCGGCCCGCTGCGCTCGCCAGAGCATGCGCCCGTAGATGGTGTTCACATCGGTCGGGTCGGCACCGTTGCGCTGGTGCTGCCAGACGGAGGTTCCGCCCACCGCTCCGTTGATGACGAGGATGGGGATCTCCGCCTCGGCGCTGAGACGGTTGGCCATCCGGATTCCCCACTGTCCGATCGAGGCGTGGACATGCGGCGTGTTGGCGACCGCGATCCCGAACGCATCGTCATGGATGACGGAGGCGTCGGTCGTCGCGCTGCCGAAGCTCCGCACGAAGGGGTTCCGCTCGAGGTCACCGAGGCGCTCGCCGTGGTAGTCACTGGCCACCGCGTTGGACTGCCCGTCGATGAGAAACACGTCTCCGCAGACGATGTCCTCGATCGTCTGGGATTCGGTCCAGTGTCCGCTGCCGGCGTCCCACGAGACCGCGAGGTCATAGCGATGCAAGCCGGCATCCAGGGTCACATCGATGGCGAATGCGTCGGACGCCGCGGACGCCTCGCTGTGCAAGACACCATCCCGGGTCACGACGATTCGCACCTCCTCCGCGGCCCCCCGCCCGGTACCTTCGAGCGTGAAGGCGCAGGTGTCGCTGACGAGGTCCCGCGGGTAGAACTGCAGCGGTCCGGGTCCGACCTGGAGATCGATGTCCCCATAGGGACAGCCGATATCGGTCTGCCCATCGCAGTCATCATCCTTGCCGTTGCAGACCTCTTGCGCGTCGGGCGATACGTCCGCGTCCCGGTCATCACAGTCCCCCGGCGCTCCGGCGTATCCGGACGGTGCTTCGCAATCCCAGACCACCTCCGCGCCGCCGACGGGTGCGGTCCGGACCCAGAGCGCCACCCGCGTCGCCGCCGGCCCGTAGGCGGGGATGCCTTCGTTCCATGGCGTGAAGCTCCCGATTGCGTAGAACCAGTACGGGTGCTGGACCGAGCCGTCGAGGTACGTCGCGCCCGAAGTGGAGAGCTCCAGACCGCCCCAATGGGCTTCGGCGTGATTGATGTCGATGGGTTCGTAGCCGGCGACGGGCGCCGTCGTCGGGTTGGACCGCTGCCGCCATATGTTCCGGCCGGTGATGCCCGTCCCAGGCCAGTTGATGCGCAGCTCGAGCGTGCCATCCGGGCTCCGGAGGCGCTCGAGGTGTTCCAGGATGGAGTAGAGCTCCGCGTCGGGGTCGGACTCATTGTGGTGGAAGGCCTGCTCGTATCCGCTGAAGGAGCCACCAGCGACGTCATGATGGAAGACGCGTGCCCACCCCCCCCCGTCCGTCTCCTGATCGCAGAACACGGTGAGCGGGGCCTCTTCGCGTCCGGTCGGCCAGATTTCATGCACCCCACTGCCAACGCCCTGTTCGAGGAGGTCCGCGCAGTTGGAGCCGGTCGGGCCACCGAAGCCATCTCCGTCCACGTCTCGCCAGTAGTGCGCGAACTCCAGCCCTTCATCGACGACACCATCGCCATCGTTGTCGATCCCGTCGCAAATCTCGTCGTTGTCGCCCACGCCGCCGCTTCCCGTGTCGTCCGGGGAGCCGTCCGCGGGGTCGGAATCGCCCGGGCCTGCGGAGCCGCCCGTCCCAACCCCCGCAGCACAGCCCGAGAGGAGCAGGCCAGACGCCATCGACAAGAACCGGTTCATGCTGTGTCCGGGGAGAACGTTTCTCTGGAGGTTCCGACGCGGGAACACCATTGCCGGCGCGCCTCTGCGGGTCGAAGACCCACCTCCAGAGCCTATTCGACAGCATAGACGACGCGGACCGACGCGATGCATCTGCGTCGGGCGAACCCGTCATCGCGCCGTTCGACCCTGCGCTCCACTCTCCCGCCCGTCCCGCGAACGGCAACGGCGACCGCACCGGGCTGCGTTCAGCGGGCCCGGGTATCCGTCTCCTGCCGTCCCCCCGTGCGGCGATGGAATGCAGCCCATGCTGCCGGACGTTCGAGGAACTCCACGAGCGGGCCGTCCAGCGACAGGTCTGCTGTCTCGTCGGCACAGGAGTCCCGTCCGGAGAGCCAGCGACGGGCGCTCTCGAGGAAGCAGGTCTGGACACGACCATCCGCCACGAGGACCGCGGCCAACTGCTGCGGACCCTCGAACGGCACACCATCGAGATTTCCCGTGACGTCGATGGCATGGCCACCGTCCGTGTCCCGCCACCGTCCCAGTTGATCATGATGCTCGAATGCGAATCCGAGCGGATCGATCCGGTCGTGGCAGCCGGAGCAGGACGGATCATCCGAGTGCTGGGAGAAGCGTTCCCGGGTCGAGACCGTCGGATCGGCTTCGGGCGGCGTCGCGTCGACACCGACAGGCGGCGGCGGCAGGGGCTCGCACAGCATGCGCTCCCGGAGCATGACTCCCCGCTGGACCGGTCCGGATCCCTCGGGCACGCCATGCGCTGTCAGCAGCGCGGGCTCTGTCAGCAGTTCGTGTGCGACAAGCAGGTCTGAAACGGAGCCCCCCTGCTCGGTTGCCCGGGTCACGGATGCGCGCAGTGCGGAGTGCATCTCCGCCCGGAGGGCATCATCCAGCCCGACCCGGCTGACCGTCTCCAGACGGTCCACGTGCAGCCAGGTCTCCACGAAGTCCGCGATCTGTCGTGCCGCGCGGGGGTCATCCAGCAATCGCCGGATGTGCGGTTCGCGGCGCTCCGCGTCGGACAAATCGCCCGCGGCCGCGGCCGCCAGGAGTGCCGCATCCGGGGTCGTGCCCCAGAGCTGGTAGGACAGCGCCGTGGCGAGCTCCCAGTCGGTCAGCTCGAACTCGCCAGGACGGATCTGGACGCCGAGTTCCGACCGGTAGAGGAACGCAGGAGACTGCAGCATCGCGGCCATCATCCAACGCAGTCCGCTCTCCGGGTCGTCTGCAGCGGACACCGCTGCCCACAACGAGGCCAGGCGATCCGCCTCCTCCGGCTGCAAGGGACGTCGCCAGATCCGCTCGGACCACTCGGCCGCGGTCTGGCGGGCACAGGTGTCGTCCCCGGACCAAGGCGAGCAGGAGATCCAGGACCAGAGGTGCATGTCTTCAGCGACCCCCTCTGCGATCAAGCGATACTGGTCGGCGAGCAGGTCGGAGACGATCAGCGCGTCTGCGTCGTTGTCGTAGCCGTCAATCGTGGGATCCCCGGCCAGGCTCGAGTAGGCGTCCGGGTCGAGCCCGAACAGGTCGAGGAGGGTCTGCCGGTACTCCCGGTGACTGAGCCGCCGCAGTCGACGTGCAGGGATGGCATCCGGCTCGCAGACCGGCTCTCCAGGGTCGCACTCTCCTTCAATCCAGTCGACCCAGGCCCCAAGCTGTTCCAGCTCGGGGCTGCCCGGCGCCAGGATCGGCCCGCCACCATGACCGTCCAGGCCCTGCGGGCGGCTCTCCAGACGGTCCGCGACCGCGACCGTGGCCCACATCGAGGCCTCCAGGTCGTCTGCATCGAGGACGAAATCCGATCGGGAACCCACCCCTCCGTCGAGATGACAGCCGACGCAGTGAACACCGAGCACGGGCTCCCAGACCGTCTCCTCGAAATGGTCGACATCGGCACCGCAGGCGATCTCGTCGTCTGGACGGACACCGGTGTCGCCCTGGGTCGCCTCGCCCGGGTCTGCGGCACCGCCCGGACGCCCATCCGGCGCCCGCACGGGATGGGTTCCACACGCGCCCAGCCATGCAGGCAGGACGACCCCAGCGACCCATCCGCGGGTCACGCCACACCTTCCAGCGCACCTTCCCATCCGGTCCCGAACGTGACATCCGGCAGGCCAAGGTGCTGGCAGAGCGCGGTCAGGACGCGGTCGTGGGTCGCGCCCCGGGCGTCCAGCAGCCCAGACCGTGTGCCACCGCCTGCAATGACCCAGGGCACGCCCTCGCAGGTGTGGGCGCGTCCGTCACCCAGTTCCTTGCACCAGAGGACGACGGTATGGTCGAGGAGCGTCCCACCCCGCTCGGGATCCGCGCGACTCGCGAGCTGGTCCAGCGCATGGGCCACCTGCTCGGCAAACCAGCGCTCGCTTTCGACAAACATCCCGACGCCCACCGGGTCGCTGTCCCCAGAGTGGGACAGCGTGTGGTGTCCGGCGGTATGCCCCAGCCAGGTCATCGTCGTGGGGCTCACCGTGTGGCTCATCTGCACGCTTGCCACCGGGGTGCTGCCACACGCAAGGGCGGCGACCGCGAGATCGATCTGCGCGAGACAGGCCAGTGGGAAGTTGTCGTTGGCCTGCGCATCCAGGGAATCGGCATCCGGCACATCCGAACAGCTTGCCTCCCCGAACAAGGCCCGCTCTACGGTCCGCAGTCCGTCCAGGTGGTCGGAGAGCCGTGCACGATCTCCCGCTCCGAGACCGGCGCGAACCCCCTGCAGATCAGCCATCAGCAGGTCGAGCACGCTGCGGCGATGCCGCTGCGCTGGATCTCCATCCACGCCTCCAAACAGCCGCGCCCACACCGAGAGCGGGTCATCGTCTGGTGTCACCTGTGCACCATCCCGGTACGACATCCGCGTCTGCGTACTCCCGCCCCACGCGCTGGTCTGCACCCCCAGGGTCAATGACGAGAACCGATGCGCACCGCCCCGAGCCGCGGCCACGTGCTGGTCGAGGCTCGTGTCTCCGCCCGCCGTGAGCATGTCCGCCATGCCGCCTTCGTGGTTGTCGCCCCAGAGAAAATCCATGTTGTCCACCACAAGCAATGCGTCCCGATGGCTCCTCAGTGGCTCGAGGATGGTGCCAGCGGGAATCTCGAGAGCTCCTGCGGAGGACCGCGGCCGCCAGTGCTCGTGGATCGTTCCGTCTGGCGTGAAGAGGACGAGCAGTCGAGGGGGGGGGACCGCGTCCGCCCGCGCCACACCGCGAGACAGGAATGGCGCCGCGACCAGCGCGGCGGAT
The DNA here is from genome assembly GCA_036126975.1 of Myxococcota bacterium. Taxonomy (GTDB): domain Bacteria; phylum Myxococcota_A; class UBA796; order UBA796; family UBA2385; genus JAYYRS01. Next base: position 8,040 of record JAYYRS010000659.1, on the reverse strand, counting down.
GAGCGGGCAAGCAGGGTGCGTCGCGAGACCATCGAACCTCCGTTCGACCGTCCATGCGTCCAGCCACGTTGATCTGTCTGCGTTCTGGGACCCGTGACAAACCGAGACGGATGCGCTCAGGGCTCGAGCCGCCGGCGCGCTTCCAGTCCCACCGCGGTGCCCGCGTGTCGCGCCGCCGCATCCTCGAGCGTGGCCCGGGCTTCTTCGTGCTCGCCCAGCCGGTCGAGCGCAGCAGCCAGCCGGAGGCGGGCCTCCCCCTCCAGCGGGTGCGGGCGCGCAAGGAAGTCCTCCAGCAGCGCTCGGGCCTCCGCCGGCCGTTCGGCGAGCAGCCGGGCCGCTTCGAAGCGAGCAAGCTGGGCATCTCCCTCTCCGGCGCCCGCGACGACGCTCCGCCAGGCCGTCACGGCGGCGTCCCGTGCTCCCGCGCGCTCCTCCAGACGCGCCAACAGCATCCAGGAACTCCAGTCTTCCGGGTTGGATGCGAGTCGGGCTTCGATGCCACGCCGCGCACCATCCACATCCCCTGCCAGGAGCAGGTCCTGCAGGCGCTCCAGGACCGGAGGCGCGGGCGGTGCCGGGGTCGCTGCTGGCAGTTCGACCGGCAGATCCCGTTCCGAGAATGCATCGCCGGCACGGACCTTCCAGCGCGCCCCATCCGCACCCCGGACGACCTCCACGACGCCCTCCAGCACTGCCACGCCGAAGGGCTCGCGCGTCACCCGGAACCGCGTGCCCACGACATCGACCCGCCACGCGTCGGCGTCGACGGAGAAGCCCTCCCCATCCCCCCGCGGAGCCACCGTGGCCTCCAGTGTTCCCGCGGCGAGATGGAGCAGGGTCTGCGGGCCCAGCGAGACGACCGCGACGGAGCCACCGGGATCGACCACCACTTCATCCGCGCCGAGTTCGTGGGTTCCGGGCATGAGAGACGCAGCAGGAGACACTGCGATTCCTCCCTCCGCCGCGGCGGGCGGGATGGGGGGTCCATGTCGCTGGGCAAAGGACCCCTCGCCAGGGAGCCAGACCGCAACAACGATTCCCGCGGCGGCTGCGACCAGCGCAACCCCCAACGCGACCCGGCCCGGATCTGGCCGTGGCCTGCGCCGACGGGCGGCCGCCACGAGCGCAGCGATGTCGGCATCGCTCGGCGGGGGCGCGGACCGCGCCTGGGACCACTGCTGCAGTTCGTTCTCCCAGCTCATGCCGTCTTCTCCATCGCCTTCCGCGCCCGGTAGAGCCGGGTCGACACGGAGTTCTCCGATATCGCCAGTGCGTCTGCCACCTCGCTCACCGCCATGCCTTCGAGGACATGCAACACCAGGACCTCCCGCTGCGCGTCGGGCAGTCCCTGGAGCGCCTGCACGACGCGCTGGCGGGCCGACAGCCGTGCATGGGCCGAGGGGCCGGGCATCGCGACCCCGGCCGAGACCGCGCCCGACTCCCGGTGCAACCGCATCCGGTTCCACCAGCGCCGACGCGCCGAACGGCAGTGGCGTGCAGCAATCCCGAAGAGCCATGAGCGCAGCTGGCCCCGCTCCTCGTATCGACCCAGCGTATCCAGGAACGTCAGGAACACAGCCTGGGCGGTGTCATCTGCAAATTCCGGGCCTTTTTCGGGTGCCAGACGCAGGCAGACCGAGCGGACCGCGGCACCGTGGCGCTCGTACAGCATTCCGAGCGCGTCCATGTCGCCTCCTCGGAGGCGGTGGACGAGGACCGGGTCGGGAACCGATGGTGGAATGCGCACGCTCCCCATGTCCCCAGGACGATGCGATCTGTCGCACCACCGATGAAGATCATCTCATGGGACCCCAGACCCAGGACAGGGCACCCGCCATCTCGACCCAGCCGCTGTCGTATCGGGTGCTGCCCCCTTGCAGCACGACATCGCGCCGCGGCAGTCCGACCACCATGAGACGGGCGCGCAGCCGGGGGCGCAGCGCATGCTGGACGCCGACCTTCAAGCCCGGTCGGACCTGCAGGCCCCATGGATGCTCGACCAGCGACAGCTGCGAACCGACCACGAGCAGGCGCCACTCGGCCAGGATTCCGGGATGGATCCACCAACCATCGGCGCCACGCTCTGCGCCGATGCTGGGACCGATCCAGAGGTGGTCACCGACTGCGAAGGTCGCCGCCAGCTCCCCGCCGTACCGCGTCCCCCTCCGGACCGGCTGCGCGCCCTGCACGCTCAGGGCAAGGCGCCGGCTGTCAGCCGGTGGGCCGGGCGGCGACGCATCGGGCGGAACCGGTCCGGATTCCACCGCGAGCGGAGCGGGCGCGGGCGCGGGCGTCGGAGGCGGCACCACGGCCATGTCCACGTACAGCGAGGCCAGCAGCTCCCGGACGCCCATCGCAAGTGCGGCCTCTGCTCCTTCGCCATCCGACACCTCGACGAGCCGCACGACGCCTCGCTGGCGCTCGACCACAGCCACCGCGGCCACGAGCCGTCCGGGCTGCCGGTCGTCCAGCCAGATCGCCGCATCAGCCGCACCCACGACGGGACGCAGCAGCTCGAGCTGGGCAGCCACCGACGATTCCAGCAGGCCCGGCGGCCCCGGGATGACGTCCACCGACGACACGACGAGCGCGAGCTGTCGGGCGAACCGGGTCTCCGCCTCGGAGGTCGACAGGTCCAGGAGCACCGGCGGCGCTGCCGCCGCGACGGTCATGGACAGGAGTAGCGGTAGAGGTCCCAGAGATTCTGCTCCGGGCAGAAGAGGGTGGAGTCGAGAGCAGAAAGCACCACATCGACGACAGCGGGTCCATCGCCCTCAAGCGTACCGGTCCGGCGCACGGCGTCGACGCTGCGTTCGATCGCCGGCCAGTCGGCTGATGGCCAGAGCGGTTCCAGTCCGGTGAGGAATCCTTCGACGTCGGCATCCGAGAGCGCCATGGATGCGCAGGGTGCATTCTCCAGGGCGAGGAGCTTTGCCTCTGCAGCCGCCGCATAGGTCGCCGCGGTCTCTGGAACGCACGACAGCAGGTCGTCCGGACAGGACGTCAGCGTGACCTCTGCGGTGCGGGACCAGGGACCTTCGGCATGCAGCCACGTGGCCACCCGCGCCACCGTCCTCGGATCGGCCGTGGCCGGAAGGCGCTGATCGGGGTTCACGTCGTCGAGCCGCCAGAGCAGCAGGTGCCCTGCATAGAGGGCATGTACGAGCGTCACTGCGCTCCGCTCAGGCTGGTCTCCATCGACGGAATCCGGCCAATCCAACTCGGAGAACCGGTCCGGGAACAGCCGCATCACCTCGACCCAATGCGTCTGCTGTTCCAGCGCGAAGCATCCGCCCGAGGTGTTGGATGGCGCATCACTCCATGGCGCGCCGTACCCGCCGCAGCCGAAATAGTCTGCCTGCCACCCGCTCGAGAGGAACCATTCTGGGGAAAGCTGGAGCGCAGAATCATCCGGCTCGGCGAGCAGCTGACTGCCCAGAAAGGACGCGAGACCCCAACGCGCGCTGGGGATCGAGAAACCCTCGACGTCGTCTGGCAGACAAAGGGGAGCGGTCGACGGGCCTCCCGTGTCGGGAGGAACGACGTCATCCTGCGATGGAGGCGATCCTCGTTCTCCCGGATCCCCATCCAAGACCGTACGCCGCGTACACCCGACGGCAGCCAGCAGGCCGACACCGGCCCACATCCATCTCCAACCTGGATGCTCCACGCGCGACTCCTCCCTTCCATTGTGCCAGCAGCCCGACATGCACTGACCTACCGGGGGGCGGAGAGGATCGGCAGCGTGCCCTGCAGGTGTTCGAACACCACGCTCGTCTCGACCGTGGCCACCTCTGGGCGGGAGGTCAGTGCGTCGAGCGCGAGATCGCGGAGGTGACGTGCGTCCCGGACCGCAACGTGGACCAGGAAATCATGGCGGCCACCCACGTGGGTCAGCCCAACGACTTCTGGCAGGGAGAGGACGTGGTCGCGGAATCCCTCGACGAGGGAGCGGTCGTGGTTCTGCAGATGAACGAAGACGATCGCCTGGAGGCCGATCCCGAGAGCTTCTGGCGCAACCGCGGTCCGGCAGGCGCCGAGCACGCCTGCGGCTCGCAGCCGGCGCACGCGGGCGTGGCAGCTCGACGGCGCCAGCCCCACGCGGGCCGACAGTTCCTTGTTGGACAGACGCCCGTCTTCCTGCAGCGCAGTGAGAATGCCGAAGTCGATTCGGTCGAAGGGGGTTTCCACAGCAAAAATCCGTAGTTTATTCGTTGGAGTTCCTTATGCGATGTGGAGTATCCAATGAATGTCTCCAAAACCGAAGAGGCTTCGTATGGATACCGCGCTCTCCACCCTCGCCGTCCACGCCGCCCGGGCCGATCACGGTCTCGGCCACGCACCACCGATCGACCTCTCGAGCACCTGGCGTCTGCCGGATCCTGAAGGCGCAACGGCGAGCCTCGATGCCATGGCGGAGGGCGCAGGCCCGATTGGAAATCCGGTCTATGCACGCCTCCACAATCCGACCGTTGCGGGATTCGAGCGCGCTCTCGCGGTCCTCGAGGGCGCCGAGGCGAGCGTGGCCTTCGGTTCCGGAATGGCTGCGATCACCGCACTCATCCTCGCCACCGTCCCCGCGGGCCGCGAGGTGCTCGCGGTCCGCCCGGTCTACGGCGGTACCGACCATCTCCTGGAATCGGGCCTGCTCGGCCGGCGCGTCCGATGGGTGCAGCCCGGGGAGGTCGCGGAGGCCGTCGCGCCGGAAACGGCGCTCGTGATGGTCGAGACGCCCGCGAATCCGACCGTCGAGCTCGTTGATGTCGAGTCCGTGGTCGAAGCAGCCGGAGACGTCCCTGTCGCGGTCGATGCCACATTCGCGACGCCCATGCGACTGCGTCCCCTCGCCCTGGGCGCCCGATCCAGCGTGCACAGCGCGACCAAGTTCATTGGCGGACATGGCGACGTGGTCGCGGGCGTCGTCTCCTGCTCCGACACCGACGCGCGACCGCTCCGCCAGGTCCGCGTCGTGACTGGCGGGATCCTTCATCCGCTTGGCGGGTACCTCCTGCACCGAGGGCTGCAGACCCTCCCGGTCCGGATCGACCGGGCGGAAGCGAGTGCAACCCTCCTCGCTGCACGGCTGGCGGCCCATCCCGGGGTGCGTCGCGTCCTGCACCCGAGCCAGCCGGGCTGCGACCCCCAGCGGCTCGTGGGACGCCAGCTGTCCGGACCGGGCGCCATCCTCGCGTTTGACGTCGGCGACATCCGCGCGGCCCGGGACGTGATGTCCCGCCTGGGGCTCATCACCTCGGCCGTCTCGCTCGGCAGCGTGGACACGCTGATCCAGCACCCGGCGAGCCTGACGCACCGCGTCGTGACCGAGGAAGGACGCGCCCAGGGGGGCGTCACGCCAGGCCTCTTGCGCCTCAGCGTCGGTCTCGAGGACCCGGAGGATCTCTGGGCGGACCTTGCCCGCGGGCTTGCGGTGCTTGCGGCGCCCGTCGCCGCCAAGTAACGCACAGCCGGACTCGAACCGAAGCAGGCAGCCGTGACCCCCTTCATCTTCGCGCTCTTCTCCATGTCCGCGATGGCCGCTCCTCCTGGAAGTGACGCCACCCCGGGGAACCACCCCCCACAAGCCGCCCGCACCCGGACGGCGGGCAGCCGGGGACTCGGCCTGGGAAGCTCAACCGCCGGCGCGGGCATCTCCGGAAAGTACTTCCTTACAGACAAGACATCCCTGCAGGGTGTGCTGAGCAGCTGGGGGGGGTGGGGCTACAGCGGCTACGTCGGCTACCGGGCCGGGCTCGGGCTCAACGTGGACTACCTCTACGAGATGCCCGTCATCGTCGAGGGAGATGCTGCCGAGCTCGCATGGAACATCGGGGGTGGTGCAGGGGTCGGCTTCTTCTCCAGCGCAACGCCGCCCTGGCTCGCTGCCGCGGCCGTGGCGGGGCTCGAGGTGGCCTTCAAGCCAGTTCCCATCGAGCTGGTGCTCGAATACCGACCCACCCTCTGGCTCTCACCCGGACCGGCCTTTGGCCTGTTCGGCGCCACAGGGCACCTCCGCTACTTCTGGTAGACCCGAGCCGAAGCGCCCGCCCCGGTCCCATCCGGGCCGGGCGGATCGCCCCAAGGCACGGTACCGTCCGGCATGCATCGCACCCTGCTCCTCGCCGCGCTGTCGCTTGCATGCGCCCACCGTGCCGTAGCTCCGCCAGTCCCGAGCCTCGAGCACGCTTGGACGGTCGTTCCGGTCGGAGACATGCCGGTCGCGCCGTCGCCGTCCGCCACCCTGGAATTCCACGTCAGCGGAGGCACTGCGACGGGCTTCACCGGGTGCAACCGCTTCCGCGCCCCGTTCGCGGTCGACGAGCTGCACGGACTGAAGCTCGGCCCCATCCTGACCACGCGCAGGGGCTGTCCGCCGGGAATGACGGACCGGGCATTCCTCGCGGCACTGGAGCAGACCACCCACTACCGGCTGGACGATGGGGCGCTCATCCTGCTGGGCGCGGCTGGCGAGGAGCTCCTCCGGATGCGCCGAGCGGACTGACGGGTTCATCGCGGGGGAAACAAGACCTCGTCCTGTCCAGGCTGCCACTGCGGCACACGGAACATCACGGCGGCGAAGCCCGGCGACGCCAGGTAGGACGCCAGCCACCGCTGGAGGGCCGGATACGGGGTCGCGTCGAACCAGCTGCGGTCCGCGTTGGCGAACTGCCGCACGAATGGAAGCAGGGCAGCGTCCGCGCGGGTGAACCGGTCGCCCAGCAGGAAGGGTCGGGTCTGGAGTCGCGCGTCAAGGTCGGCGAGGACGGCCTCCGCCGCGTCACGGTGTTGCGTCGCATCGGCGCCTTCATACCGATTTGCGTACTTGTACCGGTCGAGATGGTGCTTGAACGGACCATCATTGCGCGCGATGAGCGAATCGGCGTCGCTGCCGTCGGAAGGCTCTTCGATGCACCATCCGTCCGGGTCCGCCTGGGCGAGCGCCCACGCCATGATGTCGAGGCTCTCCTCCAGGACGGTTCCGTCAGGAAGCACGAGTACAGGGACCGTTCCCTTGGGAGATGCCTCAAGCATCTCGGCTGGCTTGTCGCGCAGCACGACCTCCCGAAGCACGACGGTCTGCCTGCTGGCGATGAGGGCATGCCGGGCGCGCATGGCGTACGGACAGCGCCGGAAGCTGTAGAGGGTCGGCAGCGGCGTCATGGGTCCACCGGACGGCAGTGGCGGCAGAGCTGGTCGTGGGTCGCGGCGTCAGCAATGGAGACACCGCGACCACATACCGCACAGAAGACATGGGTACCCCGTCGGAGGTCATGGCCGACAGTGACCCGTCGGTCGAACACGAAACATTCCCCCTCCCAGAGCGAGTCCGCCCGCGACACCTCCTCGAGGTACCGCAGTATCCCGCCATCGAGATGGAACACCTGATCGAAACCCTGACTCTTCAGATACGACGTCGCCTTCTCGCAGCGGATGCCGCCGGTGCAGAACATGGCGATGGGGGTGTCGGCTGGCAGGTCCTGCGAGGCAAACCAGGCAGGGAGGTCCCCGAATGAAGCCGTGCCGGGATCGATGGCACCCTCGAAGGTACCGAGCTCCGTCTCGTAGTCGTTCCGCGCATCGACGAGGACCACATCGGGTCGGGTGATCAGCGCGTTCCAGTCTCGTGGCGCCACGTAGGTTCCCACCGTCTCGCGGGGGTCCACACCGGGGACACGCAGCGATACGATCTCCTTCTTCCTCCACACCTTCAGCGCGCCAAAGGGCTGGTCCTCCGACCAGGACTCCTTGTGCGTGAGGTCCGCGAGCCGGGGATCGCTGCGGAGCCATGCGAGCACGTCCCGGACGCCGCCCTCCGGTCCGGCGATCGTGCCGTTGATGCCCTCGGCGGCGAGCAAAAGCGTCCCGAGAACGCCGGCCTCCTCACAGCATCGGCGAAGCGGCGCCTGGAGCGCGCCGAAGTCCTCCAGGGGCACGAACTTGTAGAGCGCAGCGACGAGGAGCTCGGACATGGTGGCAGACTCGGAGGTGGGCACGTACCGGGAATCCGAATGACCCGGGCCCGTATCCCGTGGCATGCGTCCT
>JAYYRS010000658.1:0-6719 GCA_036126975.1 Myxococcota bacterium | reverse complement strand
CCCAGCTGGGTGGGTCGCGCGCTGTCCAGCAGCCGCTGTGGCCCGCAGACCCGGTCCGTCCTTCCGACATCCGCATCTGCGAGGTTCGCAGCATCTGCCCCGTCGGGCTCATCCGCATCGCACGCGTGGGGCTCATCGTTCGATTCGTTGCCGCGCTTGTACACAAGCGTCCAACCGCCACCGTCCGTGGTCATGTCGCACCAGGACTGGAACGCGCCGGCACCGTCAGGGTCCAGCCAGTAGGCGCCGTCGCCGGTCGAGAAGCCGCTGTCGAGGATGGCCTTGCAGTCGATGGCTGCGCGGTCTGCCGCTGTGCCGTCCGCCGCCTCGGTGTCGGTGTCGGCGTCGGTGTCGGTGTCGGTGTCGGTGTCGGTGTCGGTGTCGGTGTCGGTGTCGGTGTCGGTGTCGCAATCCTCCACCTCCAGGCAGTTCCCATCGTTGTCTCGCAGGAATCCATCCGGGCATGGGGCTGGGGAGCAGGCGGCGGCGAGCAGCACACCGAGGATGTCGGGGCGGCGTAGGGTCATGGGTCTCTCTTAGAGTGGGGGGCGCGTGTTTCGCAGGACGGTCCTCGCCGGGCGTGTCCCTCCGGGGTTCCGGTGAACAGGCTGCATGGGAACCGCCCGCGTTCGCGGAGCAGACATCACCCGGTGGGGAAGGTCAAGCCTGGATACGGCAGACATGGTGCGGAATGCCCGCCGCGGAGCGTCCATGTTGCCTGGGTGGTACAAAGAGCGCGGGGTGAGGGTCCGCGTGGTCCGGACCCGACCCGCGCCAGTCCCGGAGGCAGGCCATGACGATTCAACCGCTCCCGGGGCTTTGTCCCTCGGCGTTCGTGCACCCGGTCGACCGCAAGACCCTCGCGGCCCTGCGGTCGGCGCCCGGCATTGAGGCGGCCCTCAAGGCCCTCATGAACGTGAGCATTGAGGACCAGTTCCTGTACCACCAGAACCAGACCGCGATCCGGCTCGGTCGGAACCAGTACCCCAGCCTCTACCGGATGGTCGAGGATGCCGTCGCCGTGCTCGACACGCCGATGCCCGAGGTGTTCCTTGATACCGGCTACGTCATCAACGCCTACGCATTCGGATTCAAGCAGTTCGCCGTCGTGCTTCCGAGCGGCACCATCGACTTCCTGGACGACAACCAGCTGCGGTCGGTCATCGGCCACGAGGTCGGGCACATCGCCTGCGAACACATGGTCTACAAGACCATGGCGGAGCTACTGCGCATGGCGGGTGACCAGATCCTCGGCGGCCTTCTGGGGTCGGCGGGATTTGCCGTGACGGCATCGCTGCGGCTGGCGCTGCTCAAATGGAGCCGCGCGGCCGAGTTCAGCTGCGACCGGGCTGCGCTCCTCGTGGTCCGGGACCCCGAGGTCGTCGCCTCGACGCTGTGCAGCCTGGCTGGGCGGAGCTCTCGTTTCGCAAGCGAGTTCAGCCTCGAGGCAGTGCTCGAGCAGAGCGCGATGGCCGAACAGCAGGCCGGGCTCTACGCGAGCGTCACCGATTTCATCCGCCAGTCCCAGCTGACCCATCCCGACCCCGTGAGTCGGGCGCGCGCCATCATGGACTGGTCGCGCTCGGCGGAGTACGCCGCCATCATCGACGGTCGGTACCCCCGTCGGGCTGCCGCCTCTGCGTCTCCCAGCCCGAACTCCGTCGAACTGGATTGGGAGGTTGACGCCGAGACCGACCGTCTCTGATGATGCGCCCTTCCAAGGAGCCCCGATGACCGAAGCACTCCGCCTCCCGAGGGCATCCGTCGTCCGTCGCGTCGCCGCGAGCGGACTGGAGACGGGTGTTCTGCTCGGGCTGCTCGTCCTCTTCAGCGGGCTCGCGCCCGTGACCATGTTCCTGACCGAGATCTTCTGCGTGCTCCTGGCGATCTACTGGGGCGTGAAGGACATCGATGGCGGAAAGTGGTCGCTCAGCAAGCGGTTGACCGTGACCCGTGTGGTCGACCGCACGACGGGCGAGATCCCGCCCCGCGGCCGGATGGTCGTTCGGAACAGCTACTACCTGATCCTGTGCCTCCTCTCCGCGATTCCCATGTTCGAGTGGGCCACGCTCGCGCTCGTCGGTGGCGTGATGCTGGTGGACCTGATCGTGATGGTCGCGACCCCGGACAGCCGCCGCATCGGTGACTTCATCGCGAACACCCAGGTCGTCCCGGTCAAGGAGAACTGACCGGCGCCGGTGGCGTCCGGCCGGGTCCGCAATCGATGCGCCGGCAGGGCGGGGATCAGGCGCTGTGCGGCCCCAGCCATGCGAACGCGATCCCGCCGACCAGTCCGAGCAGGAACGCAGCGCACACCACCCACCACTGCCGGCGAACGGAGGCGGGATCGGGCGCGCCGTCGAACCGGCGCCGGGCCAGCAGCGACACCTGGAGCAGTGCGATCACGAACGCGAGCATGCCCGCAGGAAGAAGCCATGCCCGCAGGGAGGGTTCGCCGCCGAAGACGAGCGCCTCTGCTGCCGCACGAGCGAGGAGCATGCCGGCCACAAGAGACAGCGCACTGCCCCCGACGCTGGGTGGGAAGGACCGAGGGGCGTTGGCGGACGGGGGATGTGGGGGCAACGGGACCTCGCCGTGACGCCGCTGCGGGGGCGGTCTCGGGGAGCCCTAACGCCGGTTCCCGGTCCGGTGGGGAGGCCCTATAGCAGTTCACAGTGGTGGAGGATCTCGAGGGCCGAACCCGGAAACAAGCCAGACCATACGGCTTTCCTGCGCTTCGCGGCCCGCGGTCCGACCGTCGCGGCGCCGCTCACCCGGGAGTCTGCGATTCCGCACACCCGGATCTCGACGCCGTCGGCGGGCGTGACCGCGGGGACTGCATCGGCCGGCCAGCGGCCGGAGTGTTCGTCCCCTGACTGCGCCAGCTGCGGACACACCCCTCCCGAACGCAGCGCCTCCTCGCCGAAAACGTGGGCGCACAGCCAGGGTGAGGTCGGATCGTGGAGGTCGCTGTAGGTCACAAGCTCGCAACGCTGCTCTCCTTCGCATCGCGCCGCCAGCTCGGCCACGAGGGCGGCCATCGCGCCGTGGATGGAACCACCCGTGGTCGGCGTGGCCTGGCTGCGGCAGCGGGCGAGCGTGTCCTCGACGGCCTTGGCCCGCAGCCTTTCGGCCTCCTCGCGAGCTGCGGTCGAGGTTCCCAGACCAGCGCCCACCATGAAGTCCGCCGCCGCGAGCGTCATGAGCGGCGCGGGGGGGGCGTCCGGCGTCTCCGGGGTCAGGTACACCTCGATCCGGGTCCGTTTGTCCCGGAGTGCGAACGCCGGGGAGACGGGATCCAGGTACCGGGCCAGGGTCCGCTCAAGGGCGACACAGGCATCGCCCGTCTGCGCCTGCATGTGGTCGGAGCGGTCGATCAGCACCATCAGCTCGGGGGGGCGCGGCACCGTGGCGGGGCCGGCATCCTCCGTGGTCCACAGCCACGCGCCACCGAGCAGGATGGCTATGACCATTGCGCCTGCGATCACCAGCGGCAGCACGGGCAGCCCTGAGCGAGCGGGGGGCGGCACGCCCGCGGTCGGGCTCGGAACCCACGCGGGAACCGGGGCCGGCACGACCGGAGGCGGCGGGTCGTCCGGCGGGACCAGGTATGCGCCGAGGTCCAGCTCGTCGGAATCACGCGGTTCCGGAGTGCCGAAGTGCACATGCGGACCGAGCCGCCGGAGCACGCCGGGACCCACGCCCTTGACACGGCGCAGCGCCTCCATGTCGGGGAACGGGCCGTGCCGCTCGCGGTGCGCCGCGATCCCGGCGGCGAGTCGGGTGCCCACGCCGGGCAGGGACTCCAGGTCCTCCGGGGACGCGGTGTTGATGTCGATGCGTTTCGCCACGCCGGCATCCTCCTGCATCAGGGCGCGCCCTCAGAGCAGCTCGCAGTGGTTGCGGACCGCAAAGGCGGAGCCGGGAAACAGGTCGGCCCACACCGCCGCGCGGCGGGTGGCCACCCGCGGCCCGATCAGCGCCGCGGATCCCATTCGGGAGTCGGCGACGCCGCAGACGCGGATCGTCAGACCCTGGGCCGGGGTCACGGGTGTGACGGATGCCGCGGGCCAGACGAGCGTCGCTGCATCCCCCTCCCCCTCGGGCTCGGGTCCTGCCAGCAGCGGGCTGCGGGGACACGCGCCCCCCGGCTCCAGCTGGCGTTCCCCATAGACCTGGGCGCACACCCACGGCTCCGTGGTGTCATACAGATCGCTGTAGACGAGGAGCTCGCAGGTCTGGCCGTCGCTGCAGCGGGCCGCAAGGTCGGCCACGAGGCCCGCCATCGCGGCGTGGATGGAGCCGGCCTCGACGCGCCGCGCCTGCTCCTGGCAGAGCGCAACCGCGTCCTGCCGCGCGGCCACGCGGCGTGCAAGCGCGGCATCTCGCGCGGCCCGGGAGGCCTCGAGGCCGCCGGTGGTCATGAAGTCGGCGGCCCGCAGGGTCATCATGCTGACCGGCCCGGGGTGGCGCGGCGTACCGGTCAGGAAGACCTGGATCCGCGTCCGCTTGTCCCGGAGCGCGTAGGCCTCGGATGTCGGGTCCATGTAGCGCGCCAAGGCCGTGTCCAGCGCACTGCAGGCGTCGCCCGTGGCGCCCTGCATGTGTTCCGACCGGTCGATGAGCACGACCAGATGAGGGGGAGGTGGCACCGGGCCGTCGTCGCAGGCGGTCGCGATGGCGGCGCCTGCGAACCCCCGGACGACGAGCCCGCGGAGCCGCATCAGAGCTGACCGCAGGATCCGTAGATCTCGAACTCGGCCCCAGGGAACAGCGCCTTCCATGCCTGGTCCCGCCGCTGGGCGACCATCGGTCCCATCCGGCTGGCCGAACCATCTGCGGAGTCGTCGGTGCCGCAGGCGACGATCCGCAGGCCACTGGCCGGGGTCGGCGGCAGCATGCTCTCGGTCGGCCAGTCAAGACGCGTCTCGCCACCGGACTGCACCCGCTGGGGGGCCTTCCGGCCGCTGTTCTTCGGGCAGCCGCTCCGCTTGCCATAGGAATCGGCGCCCAGGATCTGCGTGCAGAGATACGGCTCCGAGATCTCCTGCAGGTCGGTGTAGAAGTAGATCGTGCACCCATCGTCGGGTCCGCACTTGGACGTCATGTCCTTGACCACGCTGCTCAGTGCGGCCCAGAGCGGGGAATAGTTCTCCTCCCGGCCCTGGCCCAGACATGCCTGTTTCGCGGCGGCCCGCGCGGCGGCCTTCGCCTCCTCGGCCTTCTCGCCCGCGTCGGCGCTGGCCTCGATGCCGCCCCGGGCCATCATCGTGGCGTAGTCATATTGGTGGATGAGCTGGGGCGCCGACATGCCCTGGGTGCCCGTCAGGTCCACGTAGCCCTTCGAGAGCTTGTTCCGTCCGGGCAGGGCGATGTCCTTGGCCAGCATGGTGTCGAGTGCATCGCAGGCGCGCCCGGCGGCGTCCTGCATCCCGGTGCTGCGGTCCACGATGAAGGCGCTGTGGGGGGTGCAGGTCGCACCCTTGCAGTCGCGGGGTGGGCCGTCGTCCGCGCAGCCGCTGGGTCCGGCCAGCGTGAGCGCCGCGAGGGCCAGTGCGGGGGCGTATCGGGTGGGTCGCGTCGAGACGGGCATCACGGTGTGCTCCCTGGGGTTCGGGTCACGCGGGTCGGAGGGCGAGCTCGGCATCGAGCAGGGGCTCGAGCTCGGTCTGGACCGCTGCGGGCACCTGGCTCGGGTCTCCCGCCGCGGATGCGGCCAGCTGCTTGACCATGTACTTCGCGGTCAGCTGGCGCCACTCCTCATCCAGTCGGTCGATCTCCAGCTGGACGGTCTGGGTCTCCTGCCGCTTGCGGTTGATGCTGTCGGCGAAGAGCTGCGGGAACTCGTTCTTGCGGCGGCTGAACCGGCTGTTGTGCACCCAGGCGACCAGCTCGATGAGCAGGACCAGGACGAACTCGGCGAGGATCAGACCCCAGACCCCCAGCGTCGGGCCGATCTGGGCGATCCGGAACACCGCCATGGCGAGCAGCATGATGATGCCGGCGATGAAGGGAAGGAACTTGAGGAAGGACTCCTTGCCGTCGTTGCTGGGGTCCGCGTCGAGCTTGATGCCCTCCGCTGCATACAGCGACACGAGGCACAGGATGATGCCGAGGAACATTCCGGCACCCCACGACTTGGCGGCTGCGTGCTGTACGAGCAGACCGGTCGTCGCGTCGGTGAACACCAGCAGCTCGAACGTGGGGATGGTCAGCGCCCCGAACCCCATGGAGAAGAGCAGCATCAGCAGGAAGGACGCGACGCGCGCCGCGGTGCCCCGGCCCGGCTCCACGGCCTTCGACTCCGCGGCCGTCAGCTCGGCGTGCGTGGCGTCATGCATCTTGCGGATGCTCTCGAGCAGGTTCTTCCGGGCGTCCAGCTCGGCCTTCTTGTCCTCCACGGCGGTGACGTTGACGCCCGGGTCGCGCCACAGCTGCTCGGAGCGGGTGGCGACCGCCCGGATCAGGCCCGCCTTGACGGCGGCCTCGCCTCCCGTGGGCACGCGAGAGAGGTTGCCCCACTGGGTGGGAAAGAGCAGTGCGATGGCTTCGGGGAGGTTGGAGATCATGGGGACCCTTCGTGATGCGCCGGGCCGGCGGGGCGGTCCACGGAGTCTGGCTGCCTGGACATTGTGACAGTGTCCTCCGCCCCGGGGAAGCCGACGGTGGTGGCGGCATGGCTCTTGGCTTCGAAAGCGTGGTTGATGGAAGTCCAGAAC
>JAYYRS010000657.1:0-5603 GCA_036126975.1 Myxococcota bacterium | reverse complement strand
ACAGCACAGACGAATGTGACGACCGGGATGCCACCGTGAATGGCGGGGCCCTGGAAGTCTGCGATGGTCAGGACAATGACTGTGACGGGGTATTGCCGACGGAAGAATCGGATGACGATGCCGATGGCTACGTGGAGTGCGCCTTCGATTCGGGTGGATGGGACGGCGCCGCTGCCGTCGTGGGCGACGAGGACTGTGACGACGGCGACTTCCGGGAATATCCGAGCGCTCCCGAGATCTGTGACGGGCAGGACAACGACTGCGACGGTGCGCTTCCGACGGACGAGACCGATGACGACGCCGATGGGTACGTGGAATGCACCATCCATCTCGCGGGGTGGGATGCGGGCTCGGCGGTCATCACGGGGGGCGACGATTGCGACGATGGCGATGCGGGCGACCATCCCGGAGCGACCGAGATCGAAGGCAACGAGGACGATGAGGATTGCGACGGCGGTGAGGTCTGTTTCGTCGATGACGACGACGATGGCTACCGGCCGGACGCCACGTCGACCGTGGTGTCGGCGGACCCGGACTGTTCGGATCCTGGCGAGGCCGCGAGCACGGACCCCACCACGGACTGCGACGACAGCGATTCGGGCGACTACCCCGGAGCGCCCGAGACCGCTGGCAACGAAGACGACGAGGACTGTGACGGAACGGAGATCTGCTACGTCGACAGCGACAACGATGGCTACCGGCCCGATGGGACCTCGACGGTCGCCTCCACGGATGTCGACTGTACGGACGCGGGAGAAGCGCTCGCGACCGACCCGACCACGGACTGCGACGATGGCGACGCGGGGGACTACCCCGGAGCGCCCGAGACGATTGGCAACAGCGACGACGAGGACTGCGACGGTGGCGAGATCTGCTACCTCGACGCCGATGACGACGGCCATCGGCCTGACGCGACGTCCACGGTCACGTCTTCCGACGATGACTGCACCGATACTGGCGAGGCGGTGGCGACCGACCCGACCGACGACTGCGATGACGGCGATGCGAACGACTACCCTGGCGCGACCGAGACCGTTGCGAATGGCGACGATGAAGACTGCGATGGGCAGGAGATCTGCTACGTGGATGCGGATGACGATGGCTACCGGCTGACGTCGACCCTCACGTCGGCGGACGGAGACTGCAACGAGCCGGGCGAGGCCCTGGCAAGCGACCCGACGCTGGACTGCGACGACACCGACGCCGGCGACTATCCGGGTGCGCCCGAGACGGTCGGCAACGAGGACGACGAGGACTGCGACGGCAGCGAGATCTGCTACGTCGATGCCGATGATGATGGCTACCGCCTGGCGAGCACCGTCGCGTCCGCGGATGATGACTGCCAGGACGCCGGCGAGGCGCCCGCGAGCGACCCGGCCGGGGATTGTGACGACGGCGACGCCGGCGACTACCCTGGTGCGACCGAGACGGTCGGCAACGAGGACGACGAGGACTGTGACGGCTACGAGATCTGCTTCGTCGACGCGGACAATGATGGCCAACGACCGGATTCCACCTCGACGGTCGCCTCGCTCGATACCGACTGTGACGACAGCGGCGAGGCGGACGCGACGGAGCCGACGACCGACTGTGATGACAGCGCGGCGCAGGTCTACCTTGGAGCGACGGAGATCGTCGGGAACGAGGTCGACAATGACTGCGATGGGACCGAGGTCTGCTACGTGGATGTCGACTCGGACGGCTACCGCCCCGACTCCGTTACCACCGTCGCATCCACGGACGATGATTGCGCCGACACCGGGGAAGCATCCAGCAGCGCACCGGATGGAGACTGTGACGATGCGACGACCGCGATCAATCCGGGCGCGACGGAGCTGATTGGCGACGGCGTCGATCAGGACTGCGACGGCAACGAGACGTGCTACGCCGATTCCGACGGCGACGGCGATGCAGACGAGTCCGGCGGTACGGTGACGTCGACCGATGCCGATTGTGCAGACAGCGGAGAGGCCGACGACACCGCTCCCCAGACCGATTGCGACGACGACGACGCCAGCGTGAGCGGTGCCTTCGGGGTGGAAGGGACGAGCTTCGATGGACTCGACAACGACTGCGACGATTCGTATGACGAAGGTGGCCTGCTGGACGGCGATGAGCTTGTGATCACCGAGATCATGGTTGCGCCCGTCGGAGGGGAGGGCGAATGGTTCGAGGTCTACAACGCCACGGCCGTGGACCTCACCCTCAACGAAGACTGGGAGATCACCGACGAGACCTCCAGTGGGGGCACCAACCGGTTCACCCTGACCGCGCCGGTGGTGATTGGCGCCGGTGAGCATGTCATCTTCGCGGAGGATGCCCTGCTCAACGACGCGACGACGGCGGCGACCGTTGTGTTCAGTGGACTTGGCTTCAACAACGGTGGAGACACGATCTCATTGACGTTCAATGACCCGGAGTCGGGCGTCCTCACCGCGCAATCGGTGGACTACTCCGGCTTCTCCCTCCCGAGCGCCGGCACGTCGATCCAGCTCGACAACACCGGAACGGCCAGCGCGCCCGTGTACCCCGCCGACAACACCGACGGCGGGAACTGGTGCAACGCGGCGGCCAGCTACGACGGCGGGACCAATGACGGCACGCCGGCGGAGGCGAACGAGGGCTGCTGAGCCGGGCGGATTCGGATGGCAGTTCGGCCCTGCGTTCAGCCACACATCTGGGCGAGCCGACCCCCCTGCAGGGTGTGCCATACATTGAATGCCACGGCCGCAACGGTCGCGACCGTCAGTGCCACGGCGAGCAGCTGCACCGAGCGGCCTTCATGGCGACCTTCGTGTCGGGGAAAGCCCAGGGCAACCAGCGCGCCGACCGCCATGCCGCCGCCGTGTGCGAAGTGGTTCACGCCGCCCATGAAGAGGGAGTACAGCGTCACCATGCCCGCGGTGACGAGCATCTCGCGCTTGAGCGCTGCGCCGAGCGTGCCGCCGCGCCGGTAGCCGAACAGGGCCATTCCGCCCAGAAGCCCGAACAGACCGGCGCTCGCTCCGGCGGTGGGCGCGCCGCTGAGCAGGTCCGAGATGAGAAAGCCGCCGATGCTGCTCAGGAAGAACAGCACCAGGGTGCGTGCGGGTCCGAGCAGGGCGTGGGCCTTGGCGCCGAAGCTTCGCAGGAAGTACAGGTTGAAGGCGATGTGCAGCAGGCTCAAATGCAGCACGCCCGCGGTGAGAAGCGTCCAACCATGCCCCGCCCAGAGACGGGGTCCGCTGGTGATGCCGAGCAGGGCGACGGCATCACAGGAGGGGCTCCCGACGGCCAGCAGGTTGCGGGTGTCCATGGCGGCCGCAGGATTGCGGACCACCGCGAGCACGTAGACCAGTCCGCAGACGCCCATGATGAGCGTCGTCGGGTCGACATCGTCCCGGAACAGGGCCCACAGCTTTCCGCCGATACCGAAGGAATCCGGCTGGAGCGCGCCACAGTGGGGACAGCGCTTCTCCTGGTTGGAGATGAGCTGACGGCAGCTGCCGCACAGGATCGCGCGTCGCTCTGCCATGTCAATCCTCCGGGCAGGGGACGGGTGGACAGGGGCGTCGGGCGCCCGACATTGGCGGCCGACCATGCGAGGCCCCGGCGGTGGGCCGCGGCGGCGGGACGCTGTGGGTCCGCATCCAGTTGGTGCCCGATGATGATCGGTGGCGGGGGCGTTCCGTCCACGACGCCGCGCGCGCGGTCCGGGCGGTGAAGGCGTCGGCCGTCGACATCGTTGCCACCTCTGCGTGGGGGTGAGGGTCCGGACACCGCCCCATGGCAATACCCACCCCGCCGGGTGCGTACAAGTTGGGGTCCGGTCGCGGCATCGGTCCGATACAGTGGTTACAGGCGCACAGCGAAGGTGCAGGAGTACACGATGGCAGGCTTCTTCGAGCGACTCTCCCAGGTGTGGAAGGGATTCCTTGGGCTCTGGATCTCGGACATCGAGGCGAAGAACCCCGAGGCGGTGTACGAGGCGGCGATCGAGGAGCGGATCAAGAAGCACCGCGAACTCAAGAAGGCCGTGTCGGGCATCGTGTACCTGCGGAACAAGCTCGCGTCTGAACTCGACCAGAAGACCAAGCAGCTGGCGGAGGTCAATCTCTCGATTCCCGTTGCCGTCGAGGAAGGCGAGGACGAGGCCGCGCTCGTACTGATCGAACAGAAGAACGAGCTCGAGGTCGCGATCGAGTCCCTGAACGCGGAACTGGAAAAGGTCTCCGCCCAGGCGGAGGAATCCAAGTCCGGACTGCTGCAGTTCCAGGGAGAGATCGAGAAGCTGAAGCGCGAGAAGATGGAGATGCTGGCCAAGAAGGCCAACGCGGAGGCGCGGCTGAAGATCCAGGAGACGCTGGATGGGCTGTCCACCGACGCTGACATCAAGGCCCTGGAGAACGTCCGCGAGTCCATCGAGAAGAAGACCGCGGAGGCCGACGTCGGTGCGGAGATCAAGGGCGAGTCCCTTGACCAGAAGCTCGCCAAGATCAAGTCGAAGACGGCCAACGCTGCCGCGCGGGCGCAGCTCGAGGAGATGAAGAAGCAGATGGCCGCCAAGAAGGAGGCGGCTGCCGCCGCCGCGTCGGTGAACAAGACGATGTAGGTCCGGGGCACGCGGGTGGCGTGCACATCCGCTCTCCACGGAACCCAAGCCAGCGGTTGTCATGGACGACCTTCCCGCGAGACTCCACGCCTGGTGGGCCAGGCTGCGCCCCCGGGAGCGGCGACAGGCCTCGGCCCTGGCGCTGATCGCGTTCGGCTATGTGGTCCACTACGCGGTGTTCTGCATCGTGCAGCCCTTCTTCATCGAAGACGCCGCCATTACGTTCTCGTATGCCCGGAATGTCGTCCAGGGCGATGGTTTCGTAACGTATCCCGGCGGAGAACGGGTCGAGGGGTTCAGCAACGCCCTTTGGACGTTCCTGCTCGCGGGTCTCCGGGGGCTCGGCGTCCCGACCTGGACGGGCGCCAAGCTGATGGGCGGTGTATTCGGCGTGGCGACGCTGCCGATCGCCTTCGACCTCGCGCGGCGGTTGCGAATCGGACGCAACGATGACGCTGCGTTGATCGCGCCGCTGCTGCTCGCGTTGAGTCCGCAGTTCGTGATCTGGAACGCGTCCGGACTCGAGAACTCGCTCTTCTGCTTGCTGCTCGCCAGCGGTGTGTGGCGTCTGGAGCGCGAACTCTCGGGTGACGTCCGCGGCGTCTGGTCGGCCCTGCTCTTCGTCGGCCTCGCGATGACAAGGCCGGAGGGCGTCGCGTACGCAGTCTTCGCCGGGCTCGCATTGCTGATGGATGGGGTCGTCCATCGGCGCGCGAGGCCCACGGTCCTGTGGTCGTTGGCCTTCGTGCTGCCATTCGCGGCGTATTTCGCGTGGCGGTACAGCTACTTCGCCTGGGAGTTCCCGAACACCTACTACGCCAAGCAGCATCAGGGGACGCCCTTCCAGCCCTGGAACTGGGACCGGAAGGGGTGGAAGTACATCAACGGCTACCTGATGAAGTACGGCCTCGTATACGCCCTGCCTTTGCTGACCTTTGCGATGACCGGCCTGAAGGGCTGGCGGCGATGGGTCAGTGTCGGCGTGACGCTCAGCGTGGGATTCCTCGTCCTC
>JAYYRS010000656.1:0-4571 GCA_036126975.1 Myxococcota bacterium | reverse complement strand
CTCCTGGTACCAGGGTCTGAAGTCGGATCCTGCACTGACCACCTTCTCCGCCATCTGCGAAGACCTCTTCATCTCCTGTACGAAGTATGCGGCGGCGGCGGACTCCACCGGTGGCATCACGGGCGACATCGCAGACCAGGCGGACTACCCTGCAGTCCTGGAGCAGATCAGCCTGACGAGCGCCGGGCTCACGGTGAGCTTCGACCTCGCCGCGGAGCCCAGCGACCTCGGGCGCATGAACGTCGAGGTAGAGGGCGCCAGCGTGCCCAACTCCATCCAGGACGGCTGGACCTATGACGCCGCAGACGTGGCGGTCGTCTTCCACGGCGATGCCGTGCCCGAACCCGGCGAGTCCGGCATCATCTCCTACCCGGTCGCAGGAGAGTGCCCGTAGGCGGACGCGAACCTCCCAGACCATCCCGCAAGCTGGCCAGACCGGCACGGGGCAGCCCGCGACGGTCTGCTTCCTCGACCAGCGCCGAGAGCGCACTGCGGGTCTGGGCGCCCACCTTGGTGAAGTGCACCTCCAGGAATCGCTCGAAATCGAACGGGGCGACCGCCTGGGCGACCCTCGTTCCGAGCGCGAGTCCGGGCCCCCGCAGCAGCCCCGTCCACCACGGTGCGACGGCTCCACGAACGGCCGCGCTGATCGCGATCGCCTCCCGGGCTCCCTGGGCCACCTTCCCCAGGCCCTGCTGGCGGAGCGTGTCGAACGACCAGCCAGACGCTTCCAGTCCGGCCACCAGCGGCTGGATCACCCCACCGACCAGCGCCAGCTGTGCATCGACACGACCCGCGGAGACCACACGCGCGGGCATCCCTCCCCTCCGGAGGATGGGCGTGAGCCGGGCGGCGCGTTGTCCCGCCAGCAGCACCCCAGCCAGGGGGGGGCGCCACCACCGCAGGCCGGGCGCACCGCCTCCGCCGGGCAGTGGCCCCTGCCACGCGGAGAAGGGGACCATCCCCCGGACCACACGCGCCTTGCCGACCAGGCCACACACCCGCGCCCGGTCGTGCAGGCCGGGCTGCAGGACGACGATCGTCGCATCCCCCACATCCTGGCAGAGCGGCGCGAGCCAGTCGTCCGTACCGAGGGCTGGCGACGATGTGCACAGCCACACGACATCCCAGACCGCACCCCCCACCGGATCGGACGTCGATTCCACATGGTCGGGGGTGAAGGTGCTGAGCACCGAAGCGCCCGATCGGCCCATGGCGAAGCCCCGACGGGCAGACTCGACGTATCGGTCACGCACACGGACGCCGACGTGCGCGCCCCCTCTCTGCAGGCAGGCACCCAACACCTGACCGACGGCACCCGCTCCGACGATGAGGCATCGCGGCCCCAGAGAGGACGGCAGCTGGGGCGTCAGGGCCCGAGCCCGTGGAGGATGACACCCCACTCGACACCAGGCGCGCCCTGTCGGTCCATGGGCAGGAACTCCGGTTCGAACAACGGCATCCACGAGTCCGCGTCGCCTGCGACGCCGACCTTGCCCTCACGGCACGCCGTCAGGCAGAACCCCAGGACAGCCGCCATCGACCCTGCCGCCCGCCGCATCTCCACCTCCCGACCAAGCCCCGGCCCCCAGTGTGCCCCAGTCGGTCCGAGCCTGCACCGCCATCCCCGCTCCGGCTCCTGCAGTGCTGCCGCCAGGGTCGGGATGCCCCGAAGGCTGACGCGGAGTGGCGGCCGCGCCACGGGACCACAGCGCGCCCTACATCCGATGTCGAAGCGCCGTGGGATCGACCGAGACGGAGACCACGGTCAGTCCCCCGCGCGCGTGGGCTTCCCGGACCGCCTGCTCGACCGCACGCTTCCCACGGACGGAGACGCCGGTCCCTCCGAATGCGGCCACGAGCTTCTCCACATCGGGGCCCATGAACGTCATGCCTGTCTCCGGGAGGTTCCTCCGTCCCTGCTCGGCCGGCGGGGAGAGCTCCGGCGCGCAATCCGAGAGGCAGACGACCACGAGATCCAGCCTTCGCTCCTGTGCGGTGCCGAGTTCTCCCAACGTCATCGAGAGGCTGGCATCGCCCGTCAGCGCGACGACCGGCCGGCCGGGCTCAACGAGCTTGCAGGCGATGGCGGCTGGCAGGCCGACCCCCATGCTGGAGAATCCATTCGACTGCAGGATCTGATTCGGCATCCGGGCGCGGAGCACATGCGCCGCCGCGATGCGGTGGGCGCCGACATCGAGACAGAACCGGGTCCCCTCCGGAGAAGCCTTCTGCACCGCATGGATGGCTGCGGCGGGACCATCCGGGCCATCGAGGAAGGGCAGGCGCCACGCATGCCGATGGGCAGCCAGTGACGCATCCTGCAAGACTGATACGCCCGACACCACGACATCCGATTCGCCGAATGCCGCCTCCCGCAATGCATCCAGGGTCTGCATCAACGGCCCATGCAGGCGGTCCGTGATGTTGCCCATCAGGTCTGGTTGTCCGTGGGCATCGATCAGGATGACGGGCAACTCATCTGGCCACCCCGGACGCCAGTCCGCCCGCAGCTCGACACGGTCCAGACCGACGGCCACGAGCAGATCCGCTTCACGCAGGAGCGCCTGCTGCACTGCGTCGACGGCGGGGGACAGACCGAACGTTCCGGCCCAGAGTGGATGGTCCTCATCGAGCATGCCCGCGCCCCGGCAGGTCGTCAGACCGACGGCGTTCGCCGCGAGCTGGAGCCGGCGGACCCCGTTCGCGGCAGTGTTGGACAGCTCGCCGCACCCCACGGCAATGACCGGACGCCGGGCTGCAGCGAGTCGGGCTGCGGCTGCGCCGACATCCGGCACGGGCCGGGGTCCACGAGGGCGACCCCAGTGCGGGTCCACTGCCGGCACCGCCACCGCGTTCATCTCTTCGGGGATGTCGAGGAGCACCGGCCCCGGGGCCTGTCGCTCCATCGCTGCGAGTGTCATCATCACCTGCATGCCAGCCGTCTCGCCCTGCACGTGAACTGCGCGTCTGGTGATGGGCTTGAACAGCTCGATGTGGTCGATCACCTGATGGGTACAGCGGTCGCGCAGATGGCTTGCGATCTGGTTCGTGATGGCCACCACCCGGGAGCGTTCGAGCAGGCTGCCGGCGACCCCCCTCACCAGGTTCGTCGCCCCCGGACCGAGCGTCGCGACACACACGCCCGGCGTCCGGGTGACATGGTAGACCGCGTCCGCCATGAAAGCAGCCGTGCCTTCGTGCCGGATCGCGACGAAGTCGATTCCAACCTCACGAAAGGCGTCGAGCAGCGAGAGGGTGTCGCCGCCTGGCATTCCAAAGGCATGGGTCACGCCCCGTGCCTTGAGCGCCCGGGCCAGCAGCATGGGCAAGGGGGTCGTACCGTCGGCAGGCAGGGACGGAAAATCGGACAAAGCGCCTCCAGCGGGCAGGGGGTAGCCCGAAGTCCTCGACGATGCAGGACCACACCCTTCCGCTGGCGATAGGGGCCAGATCACAGGAGCGTGGAATGACCATCCCCGGCGCCATCGACGGCATCTCGGGCCGCACCGTCCTCGTCACCGGTGCCAGCTCCGGTATCGGTCTGGCCGCCTGCGGGGCCCTCGCGCGCATGGGCGCACGTCTGATCATGGTTGGCCGGAACCGGGAAAAGACCACGGCAGCCGCCGACCGGATCCGTGCGACCACCCCCGATGCGCGCGTCGATATCGAACGCTGCGACCTCGCAAGCCTCGAAGACATGCGCATCCTGGGACGCCGGCTCCGCAGTCGTCTCGACCACCTCGATGTGCTGCTCAACAATGCAGGCGCAATGCACACCACGCGGAAGGAGACGGCGGACGGCTTCGAGATGACCTACGGCGTGAACCACCTGGGCTACTTCCTTCCCACCCTGGCCCTGCTGCCCCTCCTCCGGAACGCTCCCAGCGCCCGCATCGTCAATGTTGCCAGCAATGCCCATCGCGCCGCGCGGCTCGACTTCGACGACCTGCAGATGCAGCGCGGTCGCTACTCCGGATGGACTGCATACGGCACGTCCAAGCTGCTGAACATCCTGTTCACGCGGGAGCTGGCCCGCCGGCTCCAGGGCAGCGCGATCACCGCCAACAGCCTGCATCCCGGCGTCGTCCGGACCGGTTTCGCGCACAATGACCCCGGCTGGATGAGCCTTGCCTGGCGCCTGCTGTCGCCGTTCCACGCCTCCCCTGCAGCCGGCGCTGCAACCAGCGTCTTCCTGTGCACAGACCCGAGCCTGGACGGGAACAGCGGGCGGTACTACGCCCGCTGCCGCGAGAAGGCACCACGGGCCGCCGCCTGTCGGGACGACCACGCGCGGCGGCTCTGGGACATCAGCGCGGCGCAGGTGGGCCTGCCGGCAGCCGGACTGCCGACCCCAGCGTGATGGCCACCCTGGATGGGTGGGGAGACGGCCGGATCAGGGCCCGGCCAGGGCCTCGGGCGAAAGCCCAGGACAACCCACCGCCGCGGTCTCGGCCGCCCGAACCAGTGCGACGAGCCGTGCGTTGACCGGTGTCGGGATCCCCAACTGCGCTCCAAGCCGGACGATCTCGCCGTTGATGTCCTGGATCTCCGTGGAGCGGCCCCTCGCA
>JAYYRS010000655.1:0-5004 GCA_036126975.1 Myxococcota bacterium | reverse complement strand
CCTCGACTCAGTGGCGTTCGCGTACCGATCACAGCGGGTACGCCGGCCTGCTGGAGGGCGATGGCAGGGGCGAGTGAACGCCATGCCTCCGCGGGAGGCGGATCGTCTGCAATCGCTGCAAGCACCACCATGCGGACCATGTCCGCGTGGGGAGCCAGGGTCTGCGAAATCTCTTCCGGGGACACCAACGATGCGTCGCGGGCCCCTGGGCGCGCGTGGAGCACCAGGCCCATCCGACCGTCCTCCATCGGAGCGGTGCGGCAGAGCAGGTGGAGCGCGCGGATGGGTTCGCCATGCTCCCGTGCCCGGAGCAGCCATCGTGTCAGTCCTTCGAGAGAGGCATTCGGAAGGACGTCCGCCGCCGGATCCAGCATCCGATGCGCGGCCTTGCATGCGCGCTGAATGGCTTCCAGATGGGCAGCCTCCGAGATCGGGCCGCCGGACGCGGAAAATGCGAGGGCGACGCGACCCTCGGCCCGCGCACAGGCCGGCTCGTCGTGCGGGGGAGCTGCGGAGGGCCAGCTCCGGCGGATGCGCACACCCTGCAGGGAACGGAGCCGGTCTCGCCCGACCGGCAGAAGCGACCACGGAAGCGCGAGGACTTCGGGCGCATCGGAGTGGATCGAGATGTCGACGGTACGACCAGCCAGGACCTGGCTCCGCACCTCCGTGCTGACCGCGGGCCAGCCAGCCTTTGCCACGAGTCCCGCGACCCAGGCGCCTGCGCGCTCGATGCGGGCATCCGATGGGAACGCGAGGTCGCGGAGTATCTTCTCGGCTCCGTCGTCCCAGGAGAGCATGATCTCCTGGCTTGCAGTGGCGCCGGGTCCTTCAATTGCGACGATGTACGGCTGTCGACCCACAGCAAACCGCAGCGGGCGCGTGGCCAGCCCGGGGCGACGGATCGTGATTCGGACGTGCAGTGGTGCCATGGGTGAGGAGTCCTATCTTCCCCAGGCGTACTCTACCGTCGTCAAGTGCTCACCTCGATCAACATGGAGGGTTCGGTTGGATCGTGGCTCCCAGGTGGTCTGCCCGGACGCATCGACCACGACGAGCTTGAGGGACGCCACCTCACCAGCCGGCAGGGTCAGCTCGGCCTCGGCGGCACCGTCTCCGGTGCGCGTCAGGGGTGGTGCGGTCCTGGGATCCCAGCCCCCCAGTTCGGGCGGTGCGCCCGCCACACGGATGTCCCCGGGTGGGGCATCGGAGACGCTCACCCGGACGGTTCGCGGTGCGGGCGTCTCGACCAGCGGTTGCCAGGGGGCCGGTCCGGATCCCGTCCAGCGGAGACGCTCGACGTGGATGTGCAGGCCGGCGCCGTCTTCGCTGCTCTCCGGCCCGCCGCTCTGGCGTGTCGTCGCACCTCGTTCCACGCCCTGCACCGTTGCCCATGCGGGCAGGGACGGGGCTGCAGTGGGCATGCCTCGCCACACGCGCAGCACCACTGCAGAGTCGGCGAGAACCTGTGCCAGCACCATGCGGTCGGAACCGACGGAAAGGATGCGGGAGGCTCCGATGCGAGCGGCGGGATTGTCTCGTCGTGCCGCCATGGCGCGCCGCACACCGACGCGGCGGTCACCGTGCAGTGCATTGAGTCGTCCCCACGGCATGTCGCGGCGGTTGTCGGGCTCCTCTCCCCCCTCGAGACCCAGTTCCGTGCCCCACGTGAGGGCCGGTGTTCCGCGGATGTTCATGAGAAATGTGAATGCGGCGTCGACCCGCCAGCCCTCGCCTCCACATTCATGGAGGATTCTTGGGACGTCGTGATTGTCGAGAAACGTGACAAGTCGCTCGGGGGCGCCAACGAGTCGGTCGGCGCTCAGGACCCCGGCAAGCCTCCCCATCGCTGCGTCCTTGCAGAACACATCGACCATTGCGTAGCGGAGAGGGAAGTCGAATACGGCATCGAATCCGCCAGCGTTGAGGGTCCGGGCCAGCGCCGTCGCGTCGCCGTTGAAGTCCTCGCCCACGGTCCAGAAGTCAGGTCGCTTCGCATCCAGCGCGGCGTTCATCTCCGCGAGGAAGTCCAGGGGCATGTGCCGGACCGCATCCACGCGGAAGCCATCTGCGTCCGCCTTGTCGACCCAGGCGAGACTCTCCCGCTTCAGGAACGCTGCGACCTCGGGCTTTTCCTGGGCGAGGTCCGGCAGTCCGTGAACATCGCCCTGGACGACGTCGACCGGATCGTCCCAGTCCGTGATGTCCCCCCGCTGGTGGTACCAGTCGGGGTGGGCTGTCCGGAGTGGTGCCTCGTAGTCGGTGTGATTCCAGACCATGTCCAGCACAAGCTTCATGTCATTGCGGTGCAGCTCTCTCGACAGGTCGCGAAGGTCCTCGGCCGTCCCGAACCGGGGCTCGACGCGCGAGAGGTCCTTGACCCAGTAGCCGTGGAATGCGCCCCACTCTCCCACCTTCTCGGTCCGCATCTCGAACACCGGCGACAACCAGACCGTCGTCACACCGAGTTCAGCCAGATAGTCGATCTTCTGGCGGATCCCGGCGAGGTCTCCCCCGTGGAAGGCGTGGGGGTCAGCGCGGTCGACGGTTCCGTCGTTGCTCGAGTCGCCGTTGAAGAACCGATCGACCATGATGAAGTAGACGAGCTCTGCGGGAGGCGGAGGCGAAGCGGCGGGTCGCGGAGGTTCTGGGGCGGCTGCGGGAGCGGGGGGCGGTGTCGGCGCGGCAGCCGGGGCGGTCTGCACAGTCGGGACGGCCGCAGGCGGCATGGTCGGCACGGGCTTCGGGACGCACGCTGCAGCAAGGCACAGCGCCACGGAAGCCAGACGTCGGGTCCGATCCCTTCGCTCCATGTCTCCGCTCCCGGGTGGGGGCAGGGAGTCTAACAGGCGGGAAACAGCGATCCCTTCGCACGATCCCGTCCGACCCCGTCGATGAGGGCCTCATGCTGCACCATCCTGCGGCAGGGCCCGAACGCCTTCGATGGGCTGACCCAACGGCGGTCGGGAACGTGGGAAGGGTCGCGGTCCGATCGGCGCCGCACATGGACACCCACCATGGGGTCCGGACGCCTGGGGGCGTCGTCGGGGACGACGGCAGCGAACGCGTCTGTCTGCAACCCGCCGATGCGGGATCCAGCCCCGCCGTTGTGGCCGGAAGCGGTCGCCAGAACACCGAAATGGATGGCTCACGGAGGCCGTGAACGTCCATCAGCATGGATTGTCACCCAGTGGTCGCCGTGGTCGGTGTGCGGGTCCCAACGGGCGACGTAGACTGGGAAGTCTGGAGGAAGCCTTGTCCCCTGTCGTCTCGATCCGGCTGTCGTCGCTCTGTTCCCTGCTGGCCGCGACGGCCTGCTTTCCGCCCGCCTCCCTCGAAGAGGACGACGAGGCCGTCTTCCCGTCAGACAGCGACACCGATACCGATGACGGTCCCGATGATGAAGAGGATGATGACGCGGAGCCAGAGCCGGACACCGACGCCGACACCGACGCCGACACGGACGCCGACACCGACGCCGACACGGACACCGACGCATCGCAAGCCTTCGAACTGGTGGCCCTGGAACCCACGCATGGAACCGATGCAGGAGGCCAGGAGGTCACGCTCAGCGGTGCCTTCCCGGAGGGCGCTCTGGCCTATTTCGATGGCAGCGCCGCGCCGGTGATCTCGAACAGCGGCTCCAACATGGTCGTGACCACACCGGCGGGCATCGGCGAGGGGCCTGTCGATGTCGAGGTCGAGCATGACGGGCAGCGGCTGCGGCTCGACGGGGCGTTCACCGTCTGGGCGGACGGCACCGGCCTCGCGGGCGCCGTGGGCGCTGTCTACTGGACCGAAATCGTCGGTTCGTACTGGTCAGGGTCGACAGACCCTTTTGGGCGGGCTTCGGTCTACTTCGTCGACCCCATCGATTTCCACTGGAGCGACCTGTTCACGCCGACCATGGATTCCTGCCGTCCGGGGGCCTACAGCTGGGGTGGCGAGTTCGAGATGATCGATCCGGGGCTCACGAACATCGAGCTGCGCGGCACCAGCGGCGCCTTCCAGCTCGGCTGGGATGCGTCCGAGGAAGGGTTCCTGCTGGAGGATCTGGACGAGAACCTCTGGGATGAGAACGCCGGCTACGACCTGGTGGCGCCGTCCAGCGGCTCCCTGCCAAGGCTCGGTGTCAACGACCTCCTCCGCACGGGGGAGGCCCCGGTGCTGTACGAGCCGGACATCAGCGGCAGCACACCGCCCTACATCGAGGAGGATCCGGTCTTTGAGTGGGCGCCGACCGGCGCGGACTGGATCGAGATCCGGTTGGCACTGTGGGACAGCGGACGCACGGGCTACCAGGAGAACATGTACTGCGTCGTCAATGATGACGGGTACTACCGGGTCGATACAGGGCAGCTGTCGGAGTGGCCGGACGGCCGGCAGGTGGATGTGTACTTCGCCTCCGTGGTCGAGCCGTCCGCCGTCCTGCCATGGAACGGTGCGGACTCGCGTGTCGTTGGCGGCGCGGGGATCTTCGGCGCAGGCTTTGCGGAGGACTGACCGCGTCCGCGAGAGGAAGCCCCGGCGCAGCGGCGGGGTCCGGGCGGGTCCGGATCAGGTACGGAGGTCCGGACGCAGCTTGCTCCGCCCCTCACCGATCGGCTCCACCATGATGCGGGCCTGGATCCGCTCCTGCAGCCCCACCACATGGCTGATGATGCCGACCTGACGGCCGGCCGACTGGAGTTGCTGCAGCGCAGCGAGCGCGGTGTCGAGCGTCTGGGGATCGAGGGTCCCGAACCCTTCGTCCAGCAACAGGGTCTCCACCGGCATCGAACTCGTTCGGAGGTCCGACAACCCGAGGGCCAGCGCCAGCGACACCAGGAAGGACTCCCCGCCCGACAGGGTCTTGATGGACCGCGGCGTACCCGGTCGCCAGGTGTCCTCAACCACGAACTCAAGCGTGGGAAGGCCCGTCTCATCTGTTTCCGTGCGCAGCCGATACCGCTCGTTGAGCCTGCCGAGGTGTCGATTTGCGCTCCGCAGGAGCTGGTCGAGATT
>JAYYRS010000654.1:0-2576 GCA_036126975.1 Myxococcota bacterium | reverse complement strand
TCTGGCCCACGATCGCACCGGCTTCGTCCAGGGTGGTGGGCGACCCGTTCTCGAGCAGGGCCTCCTCGATGCGGCGGGCGTCGCTCGTGGGCATCACCCAGGCCACCTGGCCGTCCAGGATGTCGCCCGGTCCCAGGCCGGTCGTTGCCTCGGCAGGCACGAGCGTCATCGTGGGGTACCAGGTGCCGGTGTCGCCGCCACACACCCGGACGCGGAGGACGAGGCCGGTCGTGGCAGGCGGCGGCAGCGCGGCCAGGGTGAAGGCCCCGGTCGCGTCCGCGGTCGTACCGGCAAGGACCTCAGGGTCACGGCCAAGTGCGAAGTCGTGCTGATCGACGGCCTCGACGCACAACTCGTCCTCTACGGGATCGTCCGAGCCGTCGACGAGCAGCTGCCCCTTGATGGAGAAGTTCCCGATCTCGAGCTGCTCTGGAGCGCTCGGGGCGTCCACGACGGATCCCGCAGGGGGCGCCCCCCCCTGCCCACTGTTCTCCCCCGCGCTGCCACCCGCGGGCCCGGCGGTGCACGCGGGGGCGGCGAGCAACACGGCGATGAGGGAGATGCGCATGGGGGCTCCTGCCGAGGACGGTAGCATGCGCACGGGTCTTTACCGGAGCCTTGCCGATGCTGCAGTAGGCGTCGGCGTCCGCCGGCACTACAATGACGGCACGCTGGAGGTCCTGATGTCTGCCGTTGCCCTGCTCCTTGCGCTCTCCACCCCGGCGGCCGCCGAGGAGGCGCCGCCCATCGTCGGTGGGTCGCGCACGTCGGATTTCGAGCAGGTCGGAGCGCTTGTCGCGGTGTCGGGCAACTCGGGTGGGAGCTTCTGCTCCGGAACCCTCGTGCACCGGAAGTGGGCCGTCACGGCGGCCCACTGCGTCGAGGCTGCGCAGGAGTACTTCGACTACGGCTATGACGTCTACTTCGTGGTTGGCACCAACGTCTACAGCTCATCGGGCTGGGATGACTACGCCATCGTGTCGAGGGCGATTCCTCATCCCGGCTACGGCGGCAACAGCATCGCGAACGACATCGGCCTGCTCGAGTTCGACGGAAGCCTCACGAGTGTCCCGCCGATGCCGATGAATACCCGCAGCCCGTCGGGGTTCGGGAACATCGACATCACGTACGTCGGTTTCGGCATCACAGGCGACAACGAGAATGATGGAGGGATCAAACGGACCGTCGACGTGGCGTACTACAGCTACGATTCCCAGTTCATCTACACCTATGAAAGCGGCGTGAACATCTGCTCGGGAGACTCCGGGGGAGCGGCGCTCATCGAACGGGACGGCGCGTTCTATCTGGCGGGTGCGAACTCGTTCGGCTTCAACATCAACGGGGGGGCACCGAACTGTGAAGGCAATGGCGCGGCGGCGGGGTCGGCGCGTCTGGATGCCTACATGAGCTGGATCGAGGACTACGTGCCAGACGACGACGGGTCGGGCGACGACGACGGTGGTGGCTCCGATGGGGGCGGCTCGGATGGCGGCGGCTCGGATGGCGGCGGCTCGGATGGCGGCGGCTCGGATGGCGGTGGCGCCGGCGATGGCGGACCGAGCGATGAACCCGAACCCGGCGACGCGGATTTCGACAGAGCGGAGGAGCTGGGGTCGACGGACGCGGTCGAGTTCCCGACTGCGTGCAGCAGCTCGGGCGCGGGGGGCGGTTCGCTTGGCGTCGCGATGCTTGGACTCCTGGCGGGCCTGGTCCGGCGCCGGGAAGGCTGACGCCCACGCCAGCGCCGCCGAACCGGGCGGCCGCCGCAGGCGGGACCCCGTCGATGGCGGGTGCTCCAGGGCCGCCCCGAGGGTCGGCCCCGGCGCGCCGGGTGGGCTCGGCCGACTACCGCGCCGGCGGTGCCATCTGCTGGAGGAGCGGTGTGGTGTGCTGCCAGCCAGCCCCGCCAGCCAGCTCGGCGAGGACATCGCTCGGCAGCGGGAACCAGCGGAGCGGCTCGAAGCTCAGCGGGACGCTTGTGTCGGCCTCGGCGGCCGTGCCCTTTGCGGCGACATAGGCATCGACAATGGCCTTCGCCTCTTCCAGATAGGCCGCGAGCGCCCACTCCGGTTCGGTGGCATGACGGCTGCGGTACTGCAGGCGGCCCGACCGGTAGCTGAGGTCGCTGAGTCGCTTGACCCCCTCCCGTCGCCACCGCGCGTGACGCCACTGCCCGGTGTCTGGCTCGAAGGTGTACTCCGGCAGGAGCTTCCAGCCGTGCTCCGCGATGAACTCCACGGCCGACAGCAGGAACTCGAAGACCGTCTCCGAGATGAAGTAGTTGAAGTTCACGCGTGTCCAGCCGGGCTTGACGCCCTCACACCCCTTCATCACCTCCCGCTCGAACTCCTTGGAGGTCGTAAGGTCGATCCCGAGAAGGCGGTGTCCATAGGGCCCTGCGCAGGAGCATCCGCCCCGTGCCTGGATGCCAAACAGGTCATTGAGCAGGGCGACCACGTAGTTGTGGTGCAGGTACCCCTTGCCGTGCCGGACCATGAAGCTCACGATCGAGAGCCGCCATGCCGTGGGGTTGCCGAGCACCCGGATCTCCGGCGTCTCGGACCAGCGGGCGATGG
>JAYYRS010000653.1:0-7046 GCA_036126975.1 Myxococcota bacterium | reverse complement strand
TGACAAGGCCGCGAAGACCCTCGCCGAATACCGCGCTGAACAAGCCCGGCAGAAGGCGTTCGCCTCTCGACAGAAGGTCACGCTCGAAGACCTCATGGCGCGAGGCGCAGCCGGAGAGACCCTCAGCCTCAACCTGATCATCAAGGCCGATGTCAACGGCTCCCTGGAGGCCCTCCAGGGCTCCTTCGCCAAGGTCGACGTGGAAGGAACCGAGGTCAAGGTCTTGCATGCAGCCGTCGGCGCGGTCAGCGAGAGCGACGTCACGCTCGCGCACACCAACAACGGCATCATCATCGGATTCAACGTCCGACCCGACTCCAAGGCGCGACGGTCAGCGGACGAGTTCGGCGTTCAGGTCCGGACATACAAGGTGATCTACGAGGCGATCGAAGACGTCG
This sequence comes from Myxococcota bacterium, assembly GCA_036126975.1. GTDB lineage: Bacteria > Myxococcota_A > UBA796 > UBA796 > UBA2385 > JAYYRS01. The sequence continues at coordinate 6,648 of JAYYRS010000653.1, read as the reverse complement.
AGAAGGCCCTGAAGGGCCTGCTTGGGCCCACCATTGAAGAGGTCGTGCAGGGCACCGCCGAAATCCGCCAGACCTTTGGAGTCCCGAAGGTCGGAACCGTCGCCGGCTGCATGGTCACCGAAGGCACGATCGCCCGGTCGCACCAGATTCGCCTGCTCCGCGACGGCACCATTGTGTGGGAAGGCCGCCTGGGCTCACTGCGGCGGTTCAAGGATGACGTCCGGGAAGTGCAGAACGGCTACGAGTGCGGCATGAACCTTGATGGCTTCAACGACATCAAGGTCGGCGACATCCTCGAGGCGTACACGAAGGAGGAGGTCACGGCCGACTGAGGCCGTGGCCGCGGAACGTGTTTTTCGAGGCCCCCGATGAGTCGATTTGGCTCGGGGTCCTCCGGCTTGTGCTCGTTGTGCCCGGGGCCCGGAGTCTCAAGGACAAGCGCCGGGCCGTCCATCAGGTCAGGGACCGGATCCGGAGCCGCTACGACCTCAGCGTCGCGGAGGTCGGATACCTCGGGGACTCCATGCGGTGCGTCCTCGCGGTCGCCATGGTGTCGTCCGACCAGCAAGTCATCCGCTCCACACTTGATGGCCTCTCTCATGAGATCGAGCAGTGGCGTTCAGTGGTCGTCGAGGAGCGAAGTGTCGACATTGCGCGACCATACCCAGAAAATCAATCAGGATTCGATTACTAATGCGTTGTGATGACTGGTTAAATATCATCACGAGACACATTGGTATACACCTGCTATGTTTCCTTCATGACTGATGGAGCGCGAAGCCGGTCGGACCGGCAGATCTGGATCACGCGAGGGCACCTCGCCGCACTCGCAGTGACGACTGCAAGCATCGCGCTGCTGACATTTCTCGTAGGCGTTCAGGTGGGACAACGTGCGGCGTCCGAAGTCGTCGCTCCGGTTCCCCCAACAGGCGTGCTTCCTGATGCATCCGCCCAGACCTCTCTCGAGCTGCTCCTCCGCGAAGTGGAACTGGCGCAGGCATCTGTCGACCCGACCGGCCAACCCCAGGTGGCCCTGAGCTTTCCGCACGTACTTGGCGACGGTGCCACCGCATCGCCAGCAGCATCTGCCCGACCGCTCGCAACGGTGTCCGTGGCTCCTCGCGTCGATGATGCGCCCAAGGCGCCCACAAGCAGGCCGCCTGTCGACGGCTGGTCGGTGCAGGTCGGTTCGCATCCGACCCGCGAAGACGCAGATGCGCAGCTATCCCAGCTCCAGGAGCACGGCTTTTCGGCCTACCGGGTCGCAGCGCTTGTGGACGGGCAGACGTGGTACCGCGTGCGGATTGGCGGGTATGCGTCGCGCGTGGACGCTGCCAAGGCCCGCCTGCTGCTCTCCAGGCAGCTCAACGCTCCCGACCTGGTCCTCGCGGAGTCGCCATGATCCGGTCGCCCCGGCGCGTGGAGAAGCCCTGGGGTCACGAGGAGATCTGGGCGGAGACCGCCCGTTACGTCGGGAAGACCCTGGTGGTGCGGGCAGGCCATCGACTTTCTCTGCAGCATCATGAGGTCAAGGACGAGACCATCCGCATCGCGATCGGCACGCTGGCGCTCACCCTCGAGGACCCGAGCGGGGCTCTCCGCGAATGGACGCTTGGCCCAGGACAGACCGTGCGCATCCCTCCGGGGCGGCGCCACCGGATGCGCGCCATCACCGACGTCGAGATCATCGAGGTCTCGACGCCTGAGCTGGATGACATCGTCCGCCATGAGGACGACTACGGCCGCGCCTGAGCGATGCCGCAGCCCTTGACACCGCAGCCGCGCGGTGCCAATCTCGAACCCCTGCGGGAGCTGAACATGCTGAGACCCGTCCGCCGCTTCGGAGCCACCCTGACTGCCTGCCTTGCCGTGGTGGCCGGCCCCACCGCGTGGGCACAGGACCAGTACGCCGGTACTGGAGACACCGTGACCACGGGCTCCAGCACACCGGACTACTACACCGTCCAGCCAGGCGACACGCTGTGGGAAATCTCCAGCAAGTTCCTCGGCAATGCGTACTACTGGCCGCGCCTGTGGTCGATCAACGACTACATCACCAACCCCCACTGGATCTACCCGGGCAATCGCATCGTGTTCAAGATGGGCACGCTGATCGAGCCGCCGCAGGTCGAGCTGGACACCGGGGGCCCGAGTCGTGATGGCTACGTCGTCAAGAAGAGCGCACTGCAGGACGTGACCGCGGAGTGCGGCCCCAACGTCCGCTTCGACAACGTCCGGGACGCGCGCAACTACAACGCGCCCGGTTTCCTGGCAGACAAGAACGACCTCGATGTCTACGGTGAGGTCGAGAAGGCACGCGGGATCCAGACCTATCTGTCCGAGCGCGACCTCCTCTACCTCAAGCTTGAGGACCCCGACGCCTATGAGTGCGGTGACGTCGTCAGCATCTTCCGTCGGGTGAAGCGGCGCGTGAAGCATCCCAAGGAACGGATCAAGTTCGGAGGACTGTATCGCGTCATCGCCGATGCCCGTGTGGTTCACCGACACGACGACTACGTCACGGCCGCTGTGCAGACCTCCTACTCCGAGGTGGTGCGAGGCGACCTCGTGGGGCCGCCCACGCCGGTCACGGTGGAGATCGAAGTTGCGGCTCCAAAGGGTGACATCGACGCGACCGTCATCGAGCGCGTCGCAGACGAGATCTTCACGCTCGGCACTGGTGAGACCGTATTCCTCGACCGCGGACGCGGCGACGGCGTCCGCGTCGGCAACACGTTCTATGTCACCGAACAGCGGGACGAGTACTCCGACATCAAGAAGGAAGACACGGACCTGCCTCACTCTGTGATCGGCCGGATCGTCGTGGTCCGCGTGGACGAGTACACCTCGACCGCCGTGGTGACCGACGCCACCAAGAACCTGACAGTGGGCAATCGCCTGACCCAGACGGTGGAGTAGCGTCCCTGCGCCGCCCCTGAACGGAGCGGACGTCAACGCCTGTCGCCGTTCGTGGCGAACACCCCGGGTCCGGCTACGGTGCCCGTCGTCCGCCGCCCACCGGTGCATGGAGTCTTTCCATGCCCATCCTGTCGCCGTTCTGGTCAGCCGCCGTTCCCCTCTCCGGGCGGCTCGACCTGTCGGGTCTTGTTGACGTCGAGCATCTTGAGTCTGCCTCGGAAGAGACGCTCATCGCGGGCGGTGTTCGCCCCCGACACGCCCGTCTGCTCCGCACGGGCGCACCGCCCATGGACGTTCCCCACGCCGTCAGGCTCGTCGACCGCCACTACCCGGCTGCGCTCCGACGGGTCCCCTTCGCGCCACCGGTGCTGTTCATGGAGGGCGATCCGTCCATCCTCACAGCACCGCTGGTCGCCCTCGTGGGCGCTCGCCGCTGCACCGGGAACGGACGACGCATGACCCGACGGCTCGCCGCCGCAGTCGCGACCGCAGGTGGGGTCGTGGTGAGTGGCCTCGCGCAGGGGATTGACTGCGAGGCCCACGCTGCAGCTGGTGGGCGCACCGTTGCTGTCCTGGGGCAGGGCCTCTCCCTCCCATTGCCGACACACCGCGCGCGAGTGAGACGCGGGCTTCTGCGCTCGGGAGGACTCGTCATGAGCGAGCTTCCGCCAAAGCATCCCGCCTCCCGCTCGACCTTCCCGAGACGGAACCGCATCATCGCAGGCGTTTCGAAGCTGACGGTCGTGGTAGAGGCTCGCGAGCGCTCAGGCGCCCGCATCACGGCGAGAAATGCACTGGAAGCCGGCCGCGACGTGTTCGCAGTGCCCGGGCACCCACTGCAGGAAACCGCAGCGGGATGTCTCGCCCTTCTCCGGGAAGGCGCGGGACTCGTGACCGAGCCCCGGGACATCCTCGACGCGCTCGGCCTGTCAATCATGGCGCACGCTTCCATTGCGGATCCCTTGCTGAAGGTGCTCGGCGACGGGTCCACGTTTGAGGAGCTCCTCTGTGCATCCGGTCTGCCAGCGCCTGCATTGCTGCAGCAGCTGGCAGAGCACGAACTGGCCGGACGGATCAAGCGGCTGCCCGGTGACCGGTATACGAATGCCACGCGATAGAGGCGGGCAACTGGAGGTTCCATGTCCACGAACGGTTCCCGGACCCCGGTCCTCGACCTCACCCCAAGCGCGAGTCGCTTCCTCGACATCGTCGTCGAGCTGGCCCACCTGGACGAGCCCGCTCTCGCAGAGGTCAATGACCGCCTTCTCGATGCCCAGGGGGTCGACGGCGCCATCGGCCTCGACGAGCTTCGGCGCATCGTCGCGGTTGTCATCGATGCGCGGATGGACTCACTGGAGCCCGGTCAGCGGGTCCTCATGGAGAAGGAGTGGCCGGCCCTGTTCGGTTGACAGCTGACAGGACGCCGTCAGCTCGTGGGCTTCTTCTTCTTCGGCGCTGCCTTCTTCTTCTTCGGCGCTGCCTTCTTCTTCGGCGCTGCCTTCTTCTTGGCCTTGGCAGCCCCTCGGCTCGGCCGCTTCGGTGCGTTTTCGCGCTTCCGGAGGAGTTCGAGCGCAAAGTCGATCGAGACCGCCTCCACGTCCATTCCACGCGGAAGGGACGCGTTGGTTTCCCCGTTGGTCACGTACGGTCCGTACCGGCCCTTCATGAGCCTGACTGCTGCGCCATCGGCGACCGGGTCGGGGCCCAGCTCCTTGAGCGGCTCGTTGCCGCGACGGGTCGCGGGCTTCGCGAAGATCTCGACAGCCTGGGCCATCGTGAGGTCGAAAAGCGGAATGGAGTCCGGAACGCTCCGGTTCCGCTGCCCCTTCGACTTGATGTACGGACCGTAGGGGCCATTCAACGCAAGCACGGGTTCCCCGGTCTCCGGATGCGTCCCCAGTTCGAGGGGCAAGCTGAGGAGCTTCAGTGCCGTCGGCAGATCCAGGCTCTCGGGCGCCATGCCCCGAAGCAGGCCTGCGGTGGGCGGCTTGATCTTCTTCCGTCCACCGCGTGGGCCCTTGACCTCCTGCACGTCTCCGTGTTGAACGTAGGGACCGAATCGGCCCTCCATAAGGTAGATGGGGTGGTTCGTCTCGGGATGCAGTCCGAGCACCGTAGGGCCCGCCTCGCGCTTGCGGATCATCTCCTCCGCACGATCCATCGACAGCTCATCCGGTGGCAGATCATCGGGAAGGTCAGCCCGGACCTCTCCCGCCTCGAGGTACGGCCCGTACCGGCCGACCCGAACCTCGACCGGCGTCCCGTCCGACAATGCGGAAGACAATGGAATCGAACAGACCTGCCTGGGGTCTGCTTCGTCCTTTGCAACCGCGAGGAGGGCCTTGAGCCCGGTCTCTCCCTGGTAGAACCGAGACAGGTAGGCCTGTGCGTCGTCCTGACCCGCTGCGATGTCGTCGAGTTCGGCCTCCATCTTCGCCGTGAAATCGTAATCCACGAGCCCGGTGAGATGATTCTCCAGCAAGGCCGTCACCGCGAACGCCGTGAAGGTGGGGACCAGTGCCGAACCCTTCTTGAACACATAGTCCCGACGGATGATCGTATCGATGATGGAAGCATACGTAGAAGGGCGACCGATGCCGCGGGCCTCGAGCTCCTTTACGAGGGAGGCCTCCGTCAAGCGGGCCGGAGGCTTGGTGACGTGTCCCTTGGGCGTCAGGGTCTCCACCGAAAGGCCATCGCCCACTGCCACCGGTGGCAGGATCCGTTCCCGCGTGGAGAGTTCTCCGTCGGGGTTGTCCGATCCTTCCACGTATGCCCGCCGGTAGCCCGGGAAGTCGACCGTCCGACCGCTGGCGCCGAACACGCCGTCGCCGGCATGGATCCGCACGGAGATGGTCCGACCACGGGCATCGGACATCTGGCTGGCGACCGTGCGCTTCCAGATGAGTTCGAAGAGCCGAGCTTCGTCTCCACCCAGCTCTCGCTTCGCATCGGCCAGCGTCCGGAAGACACTGCCTGCGGGACGAACCGCCTCATGCGCCTCCTGGGCACCCTTGGTCTTCTTCGCATAGACCCGGGGCTCGGGCGGGAGGTAGTCGTCGCCGTACTGGGCCTTGATGAGCGACCGCGCAGCGTGGACGGCCTCCGACGACAGCGTCGTCGAGTCGGTCCGCATGTATGTGATCCAGCCGTTCTCGTAGAGGCGCTGGGCAGCGGTCATGGTCCGACGGGCCGTCCAGCGGAGCTTCCGGTTGGCCTCCTGCTGCAGCGTCGAGGTCGTGAACGGTGCGGCAGGACGGTCCTTGTACGGCTTCTCCTCCACCGAATGGACGGTGGCAGAGGCACCGTCCAGGGCCGCGACGACTTCGCTGGCGGCCGCCTCATCCAGCACGACCACTTCGCGCTTTGCGCGGAGCTTTCCATCCTCATCGAAGTCGCGGCCGGACGCGAGGCGCTTCCCCTTCCACGTCAGCAGCCCCGCCTCGAGCGCGCCCCTCTCTCCACTGAAATCGGCGGAAACGTCCCACCAGGCAGACGGCACGAATGCGAGACGTCGCCGTTCCCGGTCGACCAGGAGCCGCACAGCCACCGACTGGACCCGGCCCGCAGACAGCTTCGGCTTGACCTTGCGCCACACCAGCTCCGAGACCTGGTAGCCGAACAGCCTGTCCACGATCCGACGGGTTTCCTGCGCGCGAACCAGGTCGTAGTCGACATCCCGGGGATTCTGCAGCGCACGCTGGATGGCTGCCTTGGTGATTTCGTTGA
>JAYYRS010000652.1:0-2686 GCA_036126975.1 Myxococcota bacterium | reverse complement strand
CGGGTGCCGGCAGTCGGCCGGGCTTGTCGGGCAGGGGGAGGGGGGGGAGGCGGGGCGCCTCTGCACCATCGCGCCGGGACCGTATCGCCGGGACACCGAAGCCGACCAGCAGCATCGCCGCGATGGGCGCGAGGCCGCTCGCGGCGGCGGGCAGAGGAGGCCAGGGATGGAGCACGCCGAGCAGACCGGCGAGCGCCAGACCTCCGGCGCAGAGCAGTCCAGCCGGTACGCTGGCGAGCCCCAGCGCACGGGTCCGCTCGAGCCCTGCGGTGCTGCGGAACAGGGGCAGCAGTCCTCCAAGCACCAGCGCGAAGGTGGTGGTCGCGATGAGTGCTGCGCGGGTCACGGGTGGGATGCCGAACCAGTCCATCGCGGTCAGGCCGGTGCCAGTGCGCCCGTCGCGGGTGGCATCACCGGCGACTCGGCGAGATAGACGACGGCCATCCCCGGGTGGACCGTCGCATCGTCCGGCGGGTTGACGTGGTCCGCGCCTTCGTGGTCGACCAGCCCGATCACCAGTGCACCGGTGGAGACCTTCACGGCACGCGCCACCTGGGAGAACGTCGCGGGCAGGGCGACCGCATCGGGGACGCGTCCCACATACAGGCTGTGGGCTCCGGCAGCGGTGATCCGGGAAAGCACGTCACCGGTTCCGCGCTGCACGATGGCATGCGCGAGCATGCTGAAACCCAGCCGCGTCGTCTCGATCACCTCATCCGCTCCTGCGGCCCTCGCATGCTCGACGTTCTCGGCGTCCAGCACTTCTGCGATGAGGTACAGCGGGCGCCTCCGCTCGGTGGATCGCGCCGCCTGCTGCATATGGCGACGGATCGTGAACAGGGTGAGCAGTGTCCGGGCGTCGGCGTCCTGCGGTGACTTGTCCCGGTTGCCCACCACCAGGACGGTGTGGGCCTGATCTGGCCTCGCCTTGGGCAGCTCTGACTCCTTGGTCGGATCGCCCGAGACCCACCGGTACTCGAGCGGTACATCCCGAGGTCGCTCGCCGGGAGCGAAGATGACGAGGTCCTGCCGCTCAGGGTCGATCTCGGCGAGGATTGCGTCCAGCAACATGCGCGCTCCGGGGTCCCATCCGCAGACGATGACGTGATGCATGGTGGTGGACATCCGGAACTGCTCCTCTCGAACACTGAGCATGGTGTTGAGGAGCGTATGGCCGACGACGCCCGCGAACAATGCGAGGGTGAACATGCCGGCGACCATCAACGCCGCCCCGATGGCCTGGCCGACGCCAGTGACGGGCGAGATGTCCCCGTATCCCACGGTGGTCAGCGTCACGATGGCCCACCAGAAGGCGTGCCGAAGGCTCGGCAGGCCAGGATTCACCGCCCGCTCCACCAGGTAGAACGACAGCCCGCCGACGACCGTGATGCCCCCGACCAGCGAAAAACTGGCTGCGTAGAGCAGCGAGCTGTCCCGGAAGGCCTGGAACACCCCGAGCAGCGGGTTGGCGTAGCGGAAGAGCTTCACCCCGCGGAGAAGCCGGAGGAGGCGAAGCGCCCGCAGCCCACGCAGTGCTGGATGGATCGCGAGCACCGCCAGGATGTCGACGAGCACCAGCGGCTGCAGGCAGTAGCGGAGGCGCGCGACGATGTGGGTCCGCAGCAGTCGGGCCGGGCCCACCCGGAACACGGCCAGGGACGGCGGACGATGGGTGGCGACGCGGAGCACGATCTCGACAGTGAACAACCACGTGATGGCCTGGTCGACATGTTCGAGCAGGGGCGCGTCGCCTTCGGCGCCCTCGGTCACGAGCGCGAGGTCGATCCCCAGGAGGATGATGGAGGCGATGATCAGGACCCACACGAAGCCGTCCACCCACCGGTTGGCGGGATGGACGCCCAGATGGAAGGCACCGTGCAGGTGGTCGAGGAGTTGCTTCAGCTGGAGCTCCGCGAGTCGCCCCCAGGATACCGCCTGCCGTCGGCCAACGGCTCCAGGGTCCGGGTCGTCCACTGGGATGACCCCGAAGCCGGCGACGGATAGAGCGAGGAGGCAGGAGCCCCATGACGCAACGTCGCCCCCCCGAAGACCCATGGTCCGAGGTGCTGGAACAGGTGGAGGATGCCCTCCGGGATGCGGGTGTGGGCGAGGATGACGGGCGGGCGGCCCTGCTGGACGGTGTGCGGAGCGCCCTCGACGGCCTCGTCGGGCTCGACACCCGTGACGGAGGCTCCCCGGACGTCGTCGTCGTTGAGGGTGGCCGAGGCGAAGACGACCCGCCGACCCGGGGCGAGGCGCCGCCGCTGCGCGTCGCGGACGCGCCAGCGCCCAACGCGACCGATTCAGGCGACCATGGGGATGCGGCCCCGGAGCGACCCGAGTCCGGGCCCCCGGAACCCGACGGGTGCTGGAGCGATGCGTGGGAGGAGTCCGATGCGTCGTGGCCGGGTGCGACCCGTGTGGTCGTGCGCGCGCCGCCCGCCGGGCACGGTGGGCCGTTCCCGTCACTCGCGCGCCAGGGTCGGGTGCGGGTCCAGAGCGGGGACAACCCGCATACGATCTATGTCGGGCCGGTTCCCCATCCCTACCGCGTGGCGTGCGCCGAGGGGATGCTGCGGGTGGCCATCGACGGGAGCCTGGAGATCGAGTTGGCGGCGGGCTGCTCGGTGGATGTCGAGGGGCGGCAGATCACGGTAACGGCCGACCGCGAGGCTGACGCCAGCGG
>JAYYRS010000651.1:0-3009 GCA_036126975.1 Myxococcota bacterium | reverse complement strand
CCAAACGGCTGACGGGGGCCTGGCAGGACGCCCCTGCCTTCTTCCTGACCGCGCGGCTCGACTGCGATGCCCTGGTCGCCTTCCGCGGCGCCCTCAAGGCGGCCGGTGTGAAGGTCTCCTACAACGACATCGTCATCAAGGCATGTGCACGGGCGCTGCGAGACGTGCCCGACGTCAATGTGTCATGGGGGGCCGACGCCATCACCCGGCACGGTGGCGTCCACGTCGGGGTAGCCGTCGCACTCGACGGCGGCCTCATCACACCCGTGGTCCGGGATGCAGACCAGAAGGGCCTCCAGTCCATTTCTGCGGAGGTCCGCGACCTCGCCGGGCGCGCGCGGACCGGTACGCTGCAGCCCGACGAGTATTCGGGCAGCACCTTCACGATCTCCAACCTCGGCATGATGGGCATCGAACACTTCACGGCCATCCTCAACCCCCCGGAGGCGTGCATTCTCGCCGTCGGTGGCCTTGCCCAGGAGCCCGTCGTCGTTGACGGCGCCCTGGCGGTGAAGTGGCAGATGCGCGTGACCTTGACCTGCGACCATCGGGCCGTGGACGGTGCGCTCGGCGCGCAGTTCCTGCAGGCCATGCGTCGGTACATCGAGCATCCCGCCCTGCTCGCGGTCTGAGGTGCACGTCGCCCTGGTGTGCTCCGCTCACGGGCTGGGGCACGTCGCCCGACAGATTGCGCTTGCGCGGTCGTTGCTTGACGCAGGGGTCCGGGTGACCATGGTGACCGCGGCTCCGCGACACTTCGTCTCGGAGAGTCTGCCGGACGCCAGCGTGCTTCCCTGGGTCGTGGATGTGGGCATCGTCCAGCGGGACAGCATCACCGAGGATCTCGACGCAACACGCGCCCGCCTCGCGGTGGTCGCCAGCGAGCCCGCGGTCGACCGGCTCGCCCATGCGCTGCGGCCCTTCGACCGGATCGTCGTGGATACCGCACCGACCGCGCTCGAAGCCGGGCGCCGGGCCGGCCGGCCCGTACTGGCGGTCGGGAACTTCGACTGGGCGTGGATCTACGAAGCCTACCCGGAGCTGGAGGAGTGGGCTGCGCGGTTTCGTTCCTGGCAGGCCCCCCACATCGGCCTTTCGTTGCGTCCCGGTCCGGGACTGACAGGCTTCGCGCGGCGCGAGACGTTCGGCCCGCTCGGACGGATGGCCCCCCCCCATGCGCTGGGCCCCGGCAGTGTGCTCGTCAGCTTCGGCGGATTCGGTCTCGACGCACTGCGGGAGCTGCTCCCCGAGGTCCCCGGCGTGACCTGGGTGGCAGCGCCACCGACTGCCCTCCCCGCCCGACGAGACTGCCGAATCGTGAAGGATGTCCCCTATGCCTCGCTCGTGTCCGGCGCCGAGGTCGTCTTCACCAAGCCGGGCTACGGGATCCTGGTGGAGGCGATGCTCGCGGGCACGCGGATCGTGTGGCTGCACCGCGGGGCCTTCCCCGAGGCGGCGCACCTCGCGGAGGTGATGCGTACGCGCGGTGACCTGCAGGTGCCAGCCGCCCCGTCCGCACCCGACCAGTTCCGCGCCGCGCTCGGGCGTGCGGTCCGGGCGCGACTTGCTGCTCCCCGACCGCCGCGTCTGGCCGGCTCATCGGCCGAGAAGCTCGCCCGCCGGGTGCTGGCTACTCCACCTCGACATCCATGAACACGCCATCCTGCACGCCGCCGCCCTCTCCTTTGAGATGGGCATCGAAGAAGACGGTGCTCATGTGACGGATGATCGGAGTCGAGATCTCGAGCGGCATCCAGGCCGCGGCACATTCGTCCCGGTCGACCGTTGGCGTGATGCCAGGGCAACCGTCTGTGCCCAGCGCAACAAGCTGCGGGAGGAGCGCCTCATTGACATCATCGCGGGCCGCGAGGAGCTCCGTCGCCAGCCGTCCCAGCTCCAGCGTACAGAGGTCGCTGAAGGCGAGATGACCCGCACCCAGGATCCGCACACGCTCTCCCGCCACCAGCCCGCGGAAGGAGGCATCGACCTGCTCGGTCGGGACGACACCATCGCATGTGCCATCGAGAAGAAGCGTCGGCACGGCCCGCTCGGGAGACGCCGGCGCAGCCATGCTGAGCAGCGCGTCGAACCGTGGCTCGGTGTCTCCCACCGTGCTGGTCGTCCCTCCCCCCGCGGAGTGTCCGGACATCCCGAGCCGTTCCATGTCGACGGCTCCTGCGAGGAACCCATCCACTGAGAGCGCATCGAGGGCATCCAGCACCTTCGGGATGTCTGCCACGGCGGGGTCGGCACCAAACCCCGAGAGGTCGCAGCCTTCCAGTGGCGGGCTGAAAAGACACGGGAGGACGTCGCCGAGCATGCGTCCAGGGTGATCCGCAGCCGCGACGATGTAGCCCCGACTCGCCAGGTGCTCTGCAAAGTCGATGCTCTGCAGGCGGGTCCCCCCGAATCCATGCGAAAACACCACCGCCGGGAGGGGCTCGCCCGCGTTGCGGATGCCGGCGTCGCGGATCGCGCGAGTCGGCACGGGTGGCAGCTGGAGACCGCCGAGGCGCTCCGATACCGACGCGGGAACGAACATGGCGAAATCGACGAGACCGCTGGCCTCATCAGCGAGTGCGTCCGGCGCCGGGTACCAGACCTCGATTGTCACGCCGCCGTGCTCGATGGTCCGGACACCCACCGGTGTTCCAGAAAGCGCGGGGTCGACGGGGAGGTCGAGGGGTTCGACCGGTGGCGCCGCACTGTCGATGGCCCCGCTGCCGGCGCAGGCACCGAGCATGGCGATGGGGAGCAGGCATTTCATGGAGCCTCCGTGTACGAGCCCCCTACCCTGGCCTTCGCCTGCCGGGTCGCGCCCGTCGCTCCAGCGACCCCCTTCCTCTCGCCGCAGGCGGGGCTCCGGCGGCGCATCCCCTCATTTCGGGTCTGGACCTGCGGCGGCGTCGCGGGACACTGCGTTCGGCGGGACGATTCTTGCTTCAACCCTCGAGACCTCCCGCACCTCGACGTAGTCAGGCCCACCGAGGCGACCCAGGGCCTCCATCG
>JAYYRS010000650.1:0-3388 GCA_036126975.1 Myxococcota bacterium | reverse complement strand
GCTTGCTCATCGGACGCTCTCTTCGAACTCGATCGTGAAGGTCACGTGGGCGGGCTTCTCGTGGGTCACGACCTGGGAGATGCGACGCAGCACGGCCGAAGCCCGCTCACCGAAACGCTGCTTGAAGGCAGTCCGGTGCTCGAGGACGACGGCAAAGAATGTGGTGGGCTTCCGGTCTGGACGAACCATGAAGCATGCAGCGGGCTCACCGCGGAGGTACCGGTCCTCGGCGGTGCGCCCTCCGGCCAGCGTCATCATGCCGGTCGTCAGCGCCTTGGGCTTCCAGCGCTCCACGATCCGGACCTGGGTGCCGGTCAGCACCATGATCATCTCTTCGATGCCACGCCGCGTGCCGCGGGTCCGCTGCAAGCGGATGCTCCGACGCACCAGCTCTCGCTGCTGATGGAGCGGCAGGCTCTCGTCCAGCTCGAACCCGACCCAGCTTGATATCCATGGAAGGAAGCGTGGGTCCGACGTCATCGGGTCGGTCAGCGCCGGGATGCCATCGATCCGCTCCGTGACGGTGGTCATCATGTGCTGGAACAGGAACAGGAACCGCCGGAACTGATCGGCGTGGTGGACCTCGACCGATGTGGTGCGCTCCTGTTCGCGGGCACCCCACTGGCGAGCCGAGCGCTCCGTGGTCTTCGCGATGTCCTTCCGCCGGGTCGGCACGGCCCCCTGATACAGACCCGGCAGGAACCGCATGTAGCTGCGCACCGGCACGTGCAGGATGATCCGGTCGTCGGGGTGCAGGGGCGGGATCGGTCCCCCGTGCTCCGTCTCGACCCGAGCGCGAACCTCGACCATGTCAGCCGGCGCAAAAAAGCTTGCCGGAGAGCCATCCGGCAGCGTGCGCTCGGGGAGCACCCGGATGATGCCAGCTCCGTCTTCCGTCTCGACCTCGACTTCCCTTACCTGCCCGACCTTCTCGCCCCGTGTTGCCTCGACGAGCCGGTATGTCACCGCGTTTCCGAGATGACGGTTCAGGAAGGTTCGCGCGTCGCGCACCGGAAAACCGATGCGCACGACCTCCTCGAGGTACCGGTAGTCACCCGGTACCCGTCTGCCTGGGCCGCCGTGGCCCCGGGGCGCCAGCCAGGTTCCGCTCACTCTCCGACCTCCTCGGTGCGGATGCGCACGCGGCGGACCGCGAAGAGGTCATGCTCCGTGAGGAAGAGTTCCGTATCGCCCTCGCCCTCGTTCCAGCCTGGCTCGGCCCGCGCGTCTTCCCCGCTCATGTCGTGCAGCTGCACGCCCACGACGTGCCGGACCTCCGGGATGTCGGTCACCATGCGGGCGAAGTCCTGTGCGTACAGCGTGCCTGCGAAGGGCCACCCTTCGCCGTCGAGGCCGCCGGCGTAGGGGTCCAGGAAGTCTCGCACCCACCGTTCGGCCACCTCGCGGACCTGCAACACGTTCGCATTCGGGCGCAGGCGGAGCTCGATGCTGACGTCCAGGCGCATGAAATCCGCGAGCCGGACCACTGGGTCGACATTGATCAGGCATCGACGCTTCAAGTACCGGCTGACGTGATCCCGCAACCCCGCGGACAGGAACCGGTCGGGGATCGACTCGCCCTCCCGACGGTTGGGCAGGATGACCACTTCGACCTGACCGTCTTCATCCATCTGTCCGGTACAGGCAGCACGGGACACCTCGCCGGAGGCTTCCCGGGCGATGATCTCGAAGTCGGCTCGGGTGACGGCCCGGTCCCGACTCGTCAGGATGCTCGGGGCGCGCCGGATGATGCTCTCGATGCTCTCTGCATCCCGCCCGCCCGTCGCCGGCAGCACGTTGGTGACCTCGAGGGCGTCCCCGTAGGTCTCGCACATCACCACCTCGTGCGGTGCCACGTTTCCACGGGCACCGGGGACCACGCGATAGGTGTCGACGATGATGTTGTTGCTTCCGGACGGCAGCATGCGGCCCCGGATGCCGTTGCCGAATGACAAGACGCCATCGACGGGATCGACGACATAGACCGCGTCATCCTTTCCAGCCGTGAGCATCGACTCGACGCGTGTCCACTCCTCCTTCTCCCCGTCACCGTGGTCGACGAGCAGCTTGATGTCATGGAAGAGTTCGGGGCGCTTGAAGACCGGACGTTCGCCGTCGCCTTCCGCGGGATGCAGGTAGATCGGCTTTCGAAGCAGCTCGATGGACTGGTTGGGTACCCCAAGCCCGCTGAAGCGCTCGGTGCGGTGGGTGTAGAGACACGCCGCATCGACCGAGTTCAGCATCAGGTGCGTGACCGGTGGCAGGGGAGGAAGAGCGCTCGGGTCCATGCCCGCCGGAAGCGTGAAGCGCCCCCGCAGCCAGAAGCCGTCCTCGGGAACCGCTGGGAGGTCAGGCAAAGGGAACTCGAGAACGCCCGACCCGGAGAAGTCGTAGTGACGTCGCTCGCCGCCTTCGGCGCCATCATGGAAGCCCTGGACACGCCGCCACCCTGTCCGGCCATGGTCGCGGTCCTCAAGGAGCTCCCACTCCATGCCCACGCCCTCTGGGAGGAAGGCCTCTCCCCGGCAACGCACCTGGATGGCGTGTCGGTTCCCCCGTGGCAGCGCACGGTCGAACTGCATGTACACCGCGAGATTGTCCTCCTCGATCTCGACGAACGGGAAGAACGGGAAGTGCTCACCCAGTCGACCCGTGGCCCGGGTGACGACCCGCGTGAGGCGTGCGTTCTGCTCGCGGAAGTCGAGCTGGGCCATCTTGGGGCCGGGCATCGGCTGCTCGTAGGAGTCGTCGCCAAGGGTCTTGTCGGCACCAAGCTTTACGTCATAGACCTTCAGCGAGATCGGATGCTGCTCCTTGTTCTCGTCCTGCCCCGTGAGGCTGGACTTGATGAGCTCGAGCCGAAGCCAGGCGGTCTCGACGTCGCCGACACCGTGTCGCGACAGCCCCTTGAGCTGCGTCTTCGGGTCGATGACGAGGCGGATCTTCCGTCGTGCCGCCCGCTTTGCTCCGTCCTTGTCGAGGTCCGCGAACGTAAACTTGGAGTAGATCTTGTCCTTCGTCCAGACGACGCGCCACGAGTCCTCGGCGCGGTAGGTCAGCTGGAGCTGGTACAGCTTGCTGGGCTCCTTCACGAGCTCGCCGTTCATCTCGAAGCCGACCTCGAGCTCCACCAAGACCGGGGCCTGTCTCCGGTTCTCGAAGAGGTCCGAACCGACGAAGAATCGGCGCCCGATGGTCGGCGGGATGACCGGATTGATCTGGAAGGGCGACCAGGGCGCTTCATCGATCAGCAGCCGCTGCGCCTGCCGGGGATCGTCCGCCGCGACCAGATTGATCTCGACCGGACGCAGCCAGTCGAGTTCCAGGTCGAGCTCGGGCATCAGGCCTCGCAGGAAGACGGTCTCGATGCGCTCGGCGCGGAGGTTGA
>JAYYRS010000649.1:0-3055 GCA_036126975.1 Myxococcota bacterium | reverse complement strand
GCCGACGACGTGGAATTCATCGACCCTGCACACCGGGTCGTCGGTCGTACCCGGCTCGAAGCCACCTTCGACCGGCTCGACCGCAACGTGCGGTCCCTTCGATTCGACTTCGATCCGGCCTTCGGCAGCGACGCCGACGTGGCGCTGCCCTGGACGATGCACCTGGAGCTGCAGCGCCCCCGCAGGACCATCGTGCTGCCGGGCATCTCGCACCTGCGGATCAAGGACGGCTGGGTGGTGTTCCACCGCGACCACTACGACCTGGGCGCGATGCTCTACGAGCAGGTGCCCGTGCTCGGCAGCCTGGTCCGGGTGGTCAAGCGGGCGCTGCAGACCCGGTGAGCCCCCGCAGGCGCTCCCCACGCGCGGAGCGTCTCAGCCGGGAATCGGCCGCCCGTCGCAGGCGGACCATGCTCCGGCATCCCGCGGCCCTACCCCCTCGAGCACGACCGGCTGCGCCCGCATCCCGCGGCCGTTGCAGGGCGTCTCTCGACGGGCGCATTTCACGCCCGCCGAGCCGACGCCGCAGGGCAACGACCGTGGACGTCAGCCCTGGTTCAGGACGAAGCCACCTTCAATGCGGGAGTCGCAGGGGCTCGTGGTGCCCGCGGCAGCGCCGTATTCATCACAGTCGTCGCCATTGCAGACAACCGTGAACGCGAAGGTGGCCGAGGCGGAGACCTCATCGGTGAAGGTGCCCGAGACGGTGCCCGTCGAGACGGTGTTCACGTCAGGGTCGCCACTCAGGCCCGAACCCTCTGGCCACTCGGACACATCGACCTCCAGGACGACCGGGCAGCTGTAGTCCATTCCCGTCAGGGTGCAGTCGAGGGGATCGAAGGTGGCCGCCTCAACGATGAATCCTCCGTCCTGCAGGGTCAGACTCCAGTCCAACGCGTTCAGGAAGGCCGGTGGGAATGCCCCCTCGAGGTTGCAGTCGTCAAGGGCGTAGCTGGCGTCACTCCAGTTCCAGGTTCCTTCGGTCGGCTCGAAGCTCATCTCCGCCGCGGAGTCGTCGTCCTTGCCGTTGCAGCCGATGATGCCAACGAGGGCCAATGCAAGATGGGTGTTGCGCATGAAAAATCCTTCGCTCAAGAGAGCATGGGGTACAGGCGCGCGCCCTTATCGAGCGAGGCTCCCATAATCCAGTGTTTACTTGCACAAACCGCGCCCCCGGCCAAGCCGCCTGTGGGTCGCACGACCGTTCGCCCCGTATTCGGAGCATGGGTGGAGGGGGCAGCGCCCGTGGATTCCCCGGCGCACGCCGCATGAAGGTTCAAGGGTTCAGGGGCCAAGGGAACGACCTCGCGAGACGAAGACCGAGGAGGTCGCCGCGGCTGACGGGGGGGTTGATGCCGCGAAAGGCCACGCGCGTGCTGAGCGGGAGGTTGAACCAGGACCCGCCGCGGTACACCCGGCCTGAGGCCTGCCCTGCGGCATCCGCCACGTCGCCCGGTGCTGCACCTGCCGGCGGACCTGCGTCCACCGTGGCCGAGGCGTTGCGGGCCGAGGCGGCCGGAGGGCCGGCCTCCACAAAGGCATCATTGCACCAGTCCCTCATGCTGCCCGCCATGTCGCGAACGCCGTAGGGGCTCTCGTCGACGCGGAAGGCACCCACCGCCGTGGGCAGTGGGCGGCCCGGGTGGCTGCGCCGCATGCTCGCCCAGGATGGGTCGAAGCCGTCGCCCCATGGATCGAAGCGGCCGTCCACGCCGCGCGCCGCCTTCTCCCAGGCCAGCTCTCCGGGCAGCCGCCAGGGCTGCCCCGTGCGGATGGCCTCCCAGGCCGCGAAGGCCTGCGCCCCGTGCCAGTCCACCATGGAGACCGGGACGTCGGGTTCCCACACGTCACCGTCGGCGTCGGGCCGCAGCGAGAAGCGCGCGCCGTCGAAGCCGTAGATGAGCGCCCCCTGCTCCCCGGCCGTGCCGCCACGCTCCCGCGGGGCGTGGCGCAGGGCCTCTTCTGTGCGGCCCTCGGCCACCAGCGCGTCGAGAAAGGCCAGGAACTGGGTGTTCGTGACCGGGAACCGGCGGAAGACGTGGCCGTCGACCCAGATGCGCCGGGCCGACAGGCTGTTCTCCTGGTGGGGGTCGCCGCCGCAGGCGAACCAGCCGGGCGGCACGTAGCGGTCGTCCGGGCCCAGCTCGCCGGGCCGCGGCAGGGGGATGGGCGTGGGGTCACCGCCCTCGGGCGGCACGCCGTGCCAGTGCTCGCCCCGGCCGATGGCCACCGGGTAGCGAACCTCCGCGCGGTCGGGGTGCTTGAGCACGCACAGGTAGCTGCCCATGGGCAGGGAGACCGACTGCAGCGGCGTGGTGCCCAGGCTCCGCTCGAAGCGGGCCACCAGGCGCCGATTGTGCAGCACGTAGCGGTGTAGCAGGACCTCGGCGCCGGGCGGGTCCGTCACCAGGGTGAGCGCCCCGTCGCCCTGCAGGTAGGCGATGTGCCCCGCCCGGTCTGCGTGGCCCTCGGGCAGCGCCGCCAGGTGCTGCCGGAACAGCGTCTCGGCGCGGGCGGTGTCCTGCCGCGCGGCCTCCGCCGCCTCGTGCTCCGCCCGGTGGCGGGCCGCCAGGGCGGCGTGGGCCTCGGGCAACTCCGGCGCGTGCGTGAGCGAGCCGCGGAGGAGGGACTCCTCCTCGAGCTCCGCCAGCTCCGCCTGCTTCTCCAGCGCCGCCGCCGCGTCTTCCTTCTCCCAGCCGGGCAGCTTGTCCTCCTCGGGCTGCCAGTCCGCCACGTCCTCGAGCAGCGCCGCCGCCTCCGTGCGCAGGGTCGCCGCCTGCGCCCGCAGCGCCGCCGCCTCGGGCGCCTTGTCCTCGGCGCGCGCCACCACCGCCCGCGCCTCCTCCTGGCGCTTCGCGCCCTCGAGCCACGCCTGCAGCTCGGCCGCCAGCCCCGCGGCGCTCTCGAAGCGGTCCGCCGGGTCCCGCGCCATGGCCCGCTCGCACGCCGCCACCAGCGACGGCGGCAGCGCCGGGCCCTGGGGCGCGGACTCGCCGGGGAGCCCCAGCCCGAAGCCCAGCGTGACGGCCGCCCCGGCCCCCCGGGACGCCAGCGC
>JAYYRS010000648.1:0-2686 GCA_036126975.1 Myxococcota bacterium | reverse complement strand
CGGAACCGAACGTGCTTCCATCCAACGAAATGCCAAACGTGATGATCTCGCCTGTCATTTCGCCGCAGAATCCACCCTCGCCGCCCAGCGTGCCCGTCAGGACGCTCGTGAGTTCAACGTCGGAGCCTGTCGGCGCATAGGCACCCGGCAGAATGAAGGTGCCGAGATCGATGACGAAGCTTCCATCCTCTTCGATCCGGATGTCGGTCACTTCGGTCACCACGTCTCCGACCTCGAAGGCGGCGTTCGCAGGGGCGAGGGTGAGGGCCGCCAGTCCCGGCCGCTCCCCATCCCCTGTCGGCGTCACCACCGCCTGGAATGGGACGAGCAGGTTGTTGACGGGCGCCACGGCGAACCCCAGCAGGTACTCCCCGGCGGGGAGCGTCCCGGCGTAGGCTGGCAAATCCTCGGTGTCGGTGTCGGTGTCGGTATCCGCCGCAGCCGTGTCCCCGGCCGGCGGCTTTCCATTCGGCTGGTCTCCCCCACAACCCAGGGCGAAGACGAGAGCGAATCGGGACAGGCGGTGCATCGGACCTCCGGGCTGCACCCGTTGCCCTATCGTCGGGCCGCGTCGAGGCGAACCGATGCGTGGCGCCCGCTACTGCATCACCCGTCCGGTCTCCGAGACCAGCGCCGACGCCATGCCATCCAGCAGCCCTTCGAGCCGCCCGCCGTCGGCCAGTCCGACCGGCATGCTGCCCACGAGTTCGAGCCCCTCCGCGTCCCCCGACAGGGCCAGGAACAGCGGAAGGCCAGGCTGCCCCGGCGGGATCCAGAACGCGCGCCTCGCCTCGAAGCCACCTCCCTGGTAGCGCGAGAGGTCCTGCCGGCCGAGGTTGGAGAGCGTCACGGATGTCCGGAACAGGTTCGTCCGAAGGCTTTCTGCCGCCGCGCGCCTCCCCGCCCATCCCATGAACCAGAGCGGGAGACCCCGCAGGCCGTCCATTCCCAGTACATGCGCCGCCGCGGCGTGGCCTTCCAGCCCGTGCGTCAGCCGCGCGCGGACGCGCGCGTGGGCCTGACCGAGCCCGTCGACGCCCGCAAGATCGACGTGCATGATGCCGGTGAGGTTGGCCGTCGACCGGAGCTTGGGATGGTAGCGCCGAAGGTCGACCGGAACGCCGACCCGGAGGGGGTCGGTGGTGTACGCCCGACTCGCCGACCACAGCCCGACGATGGCCCGAGGCAGAAGGCCCCGGAAGCGCCCGGCAACGCGGCGCCGCGCCCAGGTCGTCTCGAAAGCGGCGGAGGTGGGAGCCCCTGTGGGCGAGCCGCGGTCCGGCACCGGGTCGGCGCGGGCCGAGACCTCCGCCATGCGCGCGAGGTCCACGTCCGTGAACGGACCCGCCTTCGCCCCGAGGGGCTCTTCGCCGCGCAGCACCGCGAAGAGGTCCGCGGCAAACAGACCCGCGCCTCGGCCGTCGAGAGCGGCATGGTGGGTGCGGATCACGACCCGGTCCACGCCGTCTGCACTCCCCTTCAGGACCACGATTTCGCAGACCGGCCCCCGGTGCGGATCCATGGGCCGGGTAAGAAAGGATGCTCCATCGGGCGACCGGCCGTCCCAGCCCTGGCCATCGTCGACGCGCACGACCGGCGGAGTCCCCGAAGACTCCCACCGCATCCCGCCCAACCAACCCCGATGGCGCAGACACACACCGGGCATCTGCACCGCAACCCGGTTCGCCGCGACCTGCACCAGCTCCGGATCCAGCTGGCCCTGCCCCTCCAGCACGAACTGATTGGCAAAGGGAGGCGCGAGCCGGTCCGCGACCAGCCATGCCTTCTCCAGGCCGGAGACAGGGCGAGAGGCTTGGGGTACAGGCAGAGCCATGGCGGCAAGCTACCCCGACGGCCGGCGAGCGGAAGGGCCGCAGCGACCTCGGGCCCGACACGACGGTCCGCACGTCGCATCGCGGCTCCGGGAGACCGACACCGCGGCCGGACGCCGGCTCCCGCGGACGCATCCATGGTCCAGGGGTCATGACGCGGGGTCTGCACCCCATCCATTCCGCCAGAATGCGAGGTTCGCGGACCGCTTTCGCCGGGGACCACGCCAGCGGCGTCAGCCTTGGATGGTCACCGTGATGCGCCGTGCGGTGGCCCGGTCCCGGTGCTCCCACAGGAAGATGCCCTGCCAGGTGCCTAGCGCCATCGTGCCAGCCGTGACCGGGATGGACTGGGCGGACGCGGTGATGGCCGCCTTCACGTGCGCCGACATGTCATCCGGCCCCTCCGCGGTGTGCCGGAACACGGGGTCGCCGTCCGGCACGAGGCGCGAGAGGAACGATTCGAGGTCCCGCAGGACGTCCGGATCGGCGTTCTCCTGGATGATGAGGCTGGCGGAGGTGTGGTGCACGAAGACGTGGGCGAGCCCCGTCTCCACGCCGCTCGCCGCGACGACCGAGGCGATCGCGTCCGTGATGTCATGCAGGCCCCGGGCCCGCGGACCGAAGGTGAGTTGCTGCTGGTGCATCAGGGCTCCGGGGCACGGGGGGCGATGAAGAGGCTCTGGGCCGAGCGGCCCACCAGACCGCGACGATCGCGGATCTCGCTCTGCGACAGACCGACGCCAGCACGACACGCGGTCGACCGGATGTCGAAGCCGAGCCAGCCGTCTACCGGGTCGCGCTCGAAATAGACGGTGAGGTCGGGATTCGCGAAGCTCCAATCGTTGGGGTCGAGC
>JAYYRS010000647.1:0-7582 GCA_036126975.1 Myxococcota bacterium | reverse complement strand
TGGCATCTCCATTCGCCCTCCTCGCGCTGGGCAATGGCCAGGTCGAGAACGTCTCGGTGCTCGCCCTGTGCC
The DNA here is from genome assembly GCA_036126975.1 of Myxococcota bacterium. Lineage (GTDB taxonomy): Bacteria > Myxococcota_A > UBA796 > UBA796 > UBA2385 > JAYYRS01. The sequence continues at coordinate 7,510 of JAYYRS010000647.1, read as the reverse complement.
TGGTGGTCTGGGGTGCCGGACACCGTGCATGGGCAACGGGTCTGGGATTGCTGCTCGCGGCCTTCGGGTCTCCCTACCAGGCCGTGGTCGCGGGTCTGCTGGCCGTCGCGAAGGCATCAACCCTGGGGTTCGCCTCGATTCGCCGGGTCGCGGTGGTGGCGTTGCTGGCAGCCGCGCCCGTCGTCGTGTACTACGGCTCCCAGGCGGCGCCCGAAGACCTGACGACCGACCCGGCTGCCGCCCTGGCTCTGCAGCGCACCCGACCGGCTCCGCCTGTCGGAGTCATCGGCGCTCGCGTCGACGGGCTCGTGCTTCCCCGGGTGCACCGGAACACGCAGCGCGGCGCCGTCCGGAGTCCATCCGCGCGACTCGAGGCGGCCCGCTATGCGCCAGGACGGGAGACGCCTGGCGGGCGTTGGCCGATTGAAGAGACCACCGTAGCGGGGTGGCTCGGAATCCTCGCCCTCCTCGGGGGGCTGGTGGGTGCCTGGCGCCATCGCCGGGACCCCCGGGTCCGGGGTCTCGCGCTGGCGGCGGCGGCGTGCCTCGTCCTTGCGCTGGGTGATCGACTCCGATTGACCGAAGACATCACCCTGCCCGTGCCCCTTCCCTGGGCGATCGCGGACGCGATCGGAGGTCCGCTCGCGGCGATGGAAGCCACGTGGCGATTCCTTTCCGGCGTGGCCTTCTTCCTGGCCGTGGGGCTGGGATTCAGCGTGAAACGGATGCGGTTCGCCGTTCCGCTGGTCTCGGGTCTGTTGTTGGAGACGCTTCTCCTCGCCCCGGGTGCCTGGCCGGTCCCGGCTTCGGCACCCCGGGTTGCGGAGCTCCGGGCAGCGTTGCCGACGGGGCCGGTGGCCGTCTGGCCGGGGCTCCCCGTGGTGTCGACACTCCGACACGGCTTGCTGTACCTCGGGCTGGGTCGTCCCGTCACCACATACAACGGGCCGCCGGAGTCGCAGGCGGTCGCGGAAGGCTATCGGCCGACGGTGCCGGAGCGGGATCTCGCGGGCCGTGACCTGGAGACATGGCTCGAGGACGCATGCGCCGCGGGGGTGGGCGCGGTGGTGGAACTGACCGACGTCCCCTCGAGCGTCGGGCTTCCCATGGACCGCGACCCGGATGTGTCGCTCGAGGGCTTCCGTGTGTACAACCTCGCGTGCAGCGGTCGCTGACAGGCGCGGCACCGCCGGTCTGCCATCCATGGGCCCAGCGGGCGGCAGGCGAAACGGGTTCAGTCGTCGCCGGCCTCGATCAGCATGGCCTTCAGAGCGGCGTAGTTTTCGGGTTCTCCGAGGTCGTTCTGCGTGAGGTTGAACACGCCGACCCGGAAGTTCTCGCGGTCAACCACGTGGACGTCCCGGTACGTGGCGTTCCACCGCGTCCAGACCCGTGTGCGGCGGTCATCTTGAAGCAGCGGCAGGGTTCCGGCCTCGAACACCCGTTCGTTGGCGCTGCTGTAGCCATGTTCATTGATGGCGAGCAGATGGACGGAGAGGTCGGGCCGCTCTGCGGTCAGCTCTGCCTGGAGTTCAGTGAGGTAGCCAAACTGGCTACGGCAGTAGCCTCACGTGGAGTGGATGAAGTACCAGCCGCTCACGTCGCCGAGGTAGTCGCGCGGGGAGATCGACTGACCGCTGCGCGCGGAGTTTGGATTCTGGTCGGGGAGGTCGAAGTCGGCAACGAGGCCGGCATCGAAGCCCGAGTCGGTGCCCGGGACGGGAGCACAGGCAGCCAGGACCGAAAGGAAGAGAAGGGGGATGGGCGCGTCTGTCATGATGCGAAGGCTACCCCTGACGGAGCGGTGAGACAATGGGCCGCTGGAGACCCGCCGTCGAAACCGTGACCGACCCTGGATGCCCGCGCCTTCGCATGACTCACTTCTACTGGTCTCTGATTGTCCTGTTCGGCGTCCTCGTCGCGGGCGCGGGTTGTGGACCGGAACCCTGCCCGGATGGTTCATCCCGCCGCGCCGACGGGCTCTGCTACCTCGCCGCAAATGGGGACGTAGATACCGCACAATCCCTGGATGCCGATTCCGATTCGGACACGGACAACGCGGCGGATACCGATCATGAGCCCGGCGTCGTCATCGCCGATCCGATCCGGGTGGTCGGCTTCGATGGGGAACGGGAGACGGGCGGTGTCCTCGCTGAATGGACGGATGCGGCCATCCTGAGCGGTACGGTCGGCGCCATCTGCGGGGTGGCTGGGGTGGGGCTCGTCGACCTCGTGGAAGGGACGACCCTGGCGGTGCGCCCCACGCCGCCGTGCCTCCGCATGGCGGAACATGACGGTCTGCTTGTGGCATCGGATCGACGTTCGCAGCTCACGCTTCTCGATGTGCGCAACCCGCCGGAGATTCGCGAGGCGGGCTTCGTCATTTTTGATCCAAACGCCATCCGGCATGAGGACATCGCCGTCCATGGAGGGCGGATCATCGTGGGATGGCACGGCCTCGGAGCGCGGATCTATGACCCGGACGCGCGACTGCTGGGAACGCTCCCCGCCACCGATGCCTTCGCCGTTGGACTCCACGAGGACCGGGCCGTCATCTCCGACGGCGAGGAGCTCGTGCTGTGGGATGTGACGGATCCGTCTGCAGCGTCCGAGCTCTCGCGGGTGCCGCTTCCCGGCGAGGGTCGAGACATCGAGTTCGATGGAGCGCGGGTCGCGGTGGCCATGGGCGGGGCCGGCGTCGGCGTCTGGGATGTGCGGGACGACACCCTGGTGGCGCGTGGGTCGAAGGTGGTTCCCGGAGCCGGGCTTTCGGTGGCGCTCGACGGGGACGATGTCTGGATCGGAAGCTGGGAACACACCGTCCTGCTGGAGGTGAGGGAAGACGGGATCGCCACGATCGGACACGAGACCCCCCGTTTCAGCGCCATGGGCGTCGCGGCGGCAGGGGGAACGGCGCTGGTGGCCGACTGGCATGGGCACATGACCCTCAAGAAGGACCCGGATGCATGCTCTCCCGAGATCATCCTGGGCGAGGCCCTCTTCTTCAGCGATGCCGATCCGAGCCAGCGCATCCGGATCGAGAACCACGGCGAGGTGTCCCTGGAGTGGTCCGTCACGGAGGTCGGGTCCGGATTCAGCGTGTCTGATTCCGCGGTGACGGTGTCTCCAGGAGGCGTGGAGGTGGTTCAGATCGAAGGACCGCCAGGCCACGCTGCCACCGACCGGCTCACGTGGAGCAGCAACGACGCGGATGAGCCCAGCGGAGAGATTTCGCTGGTGCCGGCGAACCAGGGCGTGGGCGCCGCGCATGCCGACTTCACCCTGCAGGGGTTCACGTGGCCCGACCGCGACGCGTCGGAGTACACGCTGTCAGCGCACCAGGGAAAAGTGGTCGTACTGGACTATTTCGCCCTGTTCTGACCTGCGTGCAGTCTGGAGGTTCCGGACTTGGAGCAGAGCGTGCGCGAACGCTACTCGGAGGACGACGTCGCGGTCTGGTTGGTGAATCCCGAGGATTCTCTGGACGAGGCGTACGGTTTCGTCGGAGACGTCGGTGTCGAATTGCCCGTTCTGCTGGATGTCGGCGGCGTGAACTATCGGGGGTACCCGCCGGACGCCGGGGAGGCGTTCGGTCCCTTCCCCGTCCAGGTCGTGATCGACCAGCGAGGGGTGATCCGCTACCTCGCGTTCCAGAACGACCCGACGGCGCTGCGGGCCGTTGTCGACGAGCTGCTGGAGGACGGGTAGCCCGTCGACGGGGTCAAGGCCGCTGGCCGCACCGCTCCTCGGCCAGCCGTACCACGGCGGCGTCGAGGCGCGGATGGGGGACGGCTGGCTGCAGCTCCTGCCACGACCCGACCCGAGGTTCGCGCGCGCACAAGTCGATCCCTTGGGCGTCCGCGCGACGCGCGAGGCGCCGGGCGTACAGCTCCGTCCCCGTTCGTCGACAGCGCTGCGCGTCGGCGCGAGGGAGCGGGCCGCAGGGGCGCAGGTCGAGGCGCGCGCCGGGCCGTCCCAGTCCTCGCTCATAGAAGCGCCGCCACATCTGGAGTGGGAGGTCGTCAATCTGGGGCAGCAGCGTCGCCCATCGTGCGATGTCGGCTTTGATCGCAGGCAGTGCAGTGTCCCAGCGGGGAGGCGGGGCGGACGACGCCAGACCCAGGACGGCCTCCTCCCACAGGTGCCGGGCACAGTCGTCCGCGTAGCCACCCGCGGATCCGCAGGCCGCAGCGGCAGCGCTGTCGGCACCGTGCAGAAGCCGCTGCTCGGCGACCATGAACCAGCATTCATCCCGCGTCCGGCCCCGGTCCACGAGGCGGCATTGGGGCCCGAGGTCGCCGGCTTCGCGCATGTCCATCCTGCCAACTGCGGCGAGCTGGCAGTCGCCTCGGAGCGTGTCGTCGACCAGGGCGCTGCATGCGCGCAGCGCGTCCCCGGGCGCCCGGTCCTGGTCGGCGAGAAGGGCGGCATACCGGGTCCGGTCTACTGCATCGGGCGCCGAGGCTGGCGTGCTGCAACCGGTGAGGGTCACGGACAGCATGACGGGGCGGACCAGGAGCATGGATCCTCGGATTGGCGCTCCCACCCTATCGCCCATGGCTCCGGCTTCCGTCACGTCCACGGGATCCGGTCCGGGGGAGACCGCTCGGTGTAGCCTCGGCCCAGGAGGCCACGCGAATGTCGAATGACGACGACACGCATGTCGACGCTTCAGACGCCGAGGAGATCCTCGAGCGTGCCGTGGAGCTCGCGGGAGAGGAGCAGGCCGAGGAAGCATCGCGTGTGTCCCTCGAAGAGCTCGAGCGCGCCGCCGCTGAGGTGGGTGTGCCCGCGGAGGCCGTGGCCCGCGCTGCCCAGGAACAGAAGGCGCGGCGCACGGTCACCCGATTGCTCCTCCTGCTCGGTGCGCTCGCCGTCGCGTGTACGGGCCTTGCCGGCATGCTTCTGTTGGTGGTCTCTTCGCGGCCGGAGGACGCGGACCGCGCGCAGGATGTGACCGTCGAGGAACCCGGGTTGGGCTCGCGCTCCGCGGCCCCGCGCCCCGCTGGACCGCAGGATGCAGGCCCAGCGCAGGCGGACGTCGCGCCATCCACCCGCGATCCGGTCCCGTCGCCCTCGCAGGACAGCGACACAGCGGAGGAGGGCCAGCCCCCCCCGTCCGCTGATGACCCCGGCGGCGGGGCGGTCTCGCCATCGCCAGCCCCTCCGCCCTCGGCCCCGGGCGCGCCCGCAGCCGGGGTCGGTGGCACACCGTTGAGTGGAGAGGCGGTCGCGCGGGCCCAGACCGCGGTGACCGGTTCCTGGCAGCTGGTGGCGTGGGTGGGGGCGAAAGGCCAACCGCTGGAGGTTCCGGTCTCGGCGCGGTCGGACGGAGAGGCCGCTGCGGAGGTCTGGCACTTCCTGTCCGGAGGACGCTTCCGGCGGACCATCGGTGGTGACTTCGCCGTCAGCGGGCGCTGGTCGGTGATGAGCGAGGTCACGGCGCCAGAGGGGGTTCAATGGGTCGGTGCGGAGACGTGGTGGTTGCTGGCGCTCGACCAGGTGCAGGTGCTCGCGTTGCCCGGACAGATCCGCCCCCGGGAATGGGCGCTCGTCGGAATGGACGGCGAGGAACGGATCATCTTCTATCTGGGTGCAGAGCCTGATCTCGCCCCGAGCACCCTGGGTGCCCGGAGCGTCCGGGGAACGCCGGAGGGTGGCCGCCGCTGACGCAGCGCGGGCGGCAGACGAGTGCAGATGGGCGGGCGTGGCTGCGCCATCCACATGACACAGGGTCACGGTTCTGCTATGAGACGAGCCCCGCAGGAATTCCCTGCCGCAACCTGGAGATACTGATGCGGACTTCCCGCCTTCTCACGACCCTGGCCTTCGGCCTCGCTCTTTCCGCCTGCGCCGAAGACGGCAAGGACGGCACCAACGGCACCAACGGTGCAGACGGCACCAACGGCGAAGACGGTGTCGACGGCGTCGACGGCGAGACCGGTGCCGACGGAGCCGACGGCCTCTGCGCCGACGCCACGCCCATCGAGATCACCGGCATCGCCGGCATGACGGGCGAGACGGAGTACATCGGCTTCGAGTCCGGCACCATGACGGTCGAGAGCAACGCCGACGCTGGCACCCTCAGCTACACCGTGGCGGGCTACGGTTTCGACTACGCATGGACGGGCGATGACTTCACGGTCACGCCGACCACCGAGGCGCCTTCGTCGCAGGTCATCATCGCGACCGACGGCTGCACGACGGCGACCTACGAGTTCGACATCGACGCGGAGTACGGGCTCAGCCTCGTCAACATCGTGCATGTCTTCGAAGGCGCTCCCTCCGTGGACGTCGCCGTCGCAGGCGGCACGGCGGACGACGCATTCATCACCGGCTTCGAGTTCGGCAGCGACACCGGGTACCTCACGGCGTACTCGACTCCCGCGCTCGCACTCGACCTGTTCGTCGACGGCGCCCTCGCCTCGACGACGCCGGACCTCGCCCTGCTGCCCGGCGCGGCCTACACGGTGGTGGTCTACCCCGACGCCGGTGCCGTCGCCTACGCCGTCCTGGAAGACGACCTCAGCGAGACCAGCGCGGCCGACCAGGTGCGCGTCACCGCCCTGCACGGCGCCGACGGCGTTGGGCAGGTCGACGTGTGGGAGCTGCTGTCCGGCACCGCGCTCGTCTCCGACCTCGACTTCGGTGCTTCCGGTACGCTGGAGGCCACCGCAGCCCCGGTCGAGCTCGGTCTCGACGTGGACGACGACGGAACCGCGGACTTCCAGTACAGCGCAGACCTGACGCTGTTCGCTGGTTCCTCGCTGAACGCGATCGCCTACATGGATCAGGGCGCGCCCAAGATCTTCGTGGCGGCTCCTTCGGTCGGGTTCTCGGGCATCCTGAGCTTCTGTGATGCGACGACAGGCGTCGAGTGCGTCTCGGAGCCGGGCGGGACGATCACCTACGGGGTGACGCTCACCGACAGCATCTCGGTCGCAGGCGCCTGCACCGTGGACAACGTCATCGTCAGCGTCGACATCAGCCACTCCTACGTGGGTGACATCACCGGTACGCTCAGCGCGCCCGATGGCACCTCGGTCGAGATCCTGACCAACCGCGGCTACAGCGCAGACGACATCGTCGGCACGTTCGCTGCGGACGGCTCCGGCTTCGCGCAGTACATCTACACGAGCACGTCGGGCAACGCCTACACCTACGCGCAGCCGGACATGTCCGACTTCATCGGTGTGGACGCTGCAGGTGACTGGACCTTCACCATCGACGACACCTACTCTGGCGACGACGGCACCCTGAACTCCTGGGGCCTGACCTTCACCTGCCAGTGATCGTTCATGACCGTCGGATCCGCTGACGGCGGACCCGACGGTTCTTGCGGGCCGGTCTCCCTCCAGGGAGCCGGCCCGTCCTGCTTTCGTCGGCTGGGTCGCGCTGTCGTCAGGATCCCGTGGCCGGATGCGGATCCGGGAACCGGGAGTGTCCGGGTCCACGGGCATGCCGCGATGCGTCGGAGCCGTCTGGCATTCCGAAAAGTGTGTGCACGCAT
>JAYYRS010000646.1:0-3197 GCA_036126975.1 Myxococcota bacterium | reverse complement strand
CACCCCGCCCTGTCCGCCAACTCAGGAGAGGCATCCCATGGCCAGCGATTACACCATTAACGTCACCGACGACTCCTTCCAGACCGACGTCCTCGAGAGCGAAGTCCCCGTAGTGGTTGACTTCTGGGCTGTCTGGTGCGGACCCTGCAAGGCGATCGCACCCATGCTGGACCAGGTCGCGGGCGAGCGGGCTGGTGCAGTCAAGATTGCCAAGGTCGATGTCGACAAACACCGCGCGGTTGCCATGCAGCACGGCATCCGGAACATCCCGACCTTGATGCTCTTCAAGGGCGGCGAGGCGGTGGCGACCCACGTGGGGACGCTGAACCGCGCGCAGCTGGACGCATTCATCGCGCAGGCGGACTGACCCGCGGACGGCCCATGCCGGTGATCAGCTGGCGATGACGCGGGCTGCGGGCTGTTCCATCAGTCCAATGGCGCCCGACACCACGGCGTGCTCGGGTTCGTCCGGGACCACGACCGGCAGGCCCGCCGTTGTCGACAGTGCGCGGGCCAGCCCCGGCAGTCTCGCGGCACCGCCGACCATCACGATGCCCATCGAGGCAACGTCCGCTGCGAGGTCCGGTGGTGTTCGCTCGAGCGTCGCGAGGACCGCTTCGCCAAGCCGATGGACGGGCGTCTGGAGGGCGATGCGCACCTCGTTGGAGTCGAGGTCCACTGCCCGAGGCCAGCCAGACTCCAGATGGCGTCCGCGCACGCTGACGAATTCCGTCGGGCCTCCGGGCATCGCACTGCCGACCGCCTGCCGCACCGCCTCGGCCATGGACCGGGAAATCGTCACGCCGTGTTGGTCCCGAACATGTCGCCGGATCGCCTCGTCCATGGCGTTTCCGCCGACCGGAAGGGTCCGACACTGGACGATGCCGCCGAGGCTCACGACGCTGAGCGTCGAGCTCCCTGCGCCCACATCCACCACCATCTGCCCGCAGGCGTCATCGACCGGCAGACCCGCCCCGAGCGCAGCGGCCAGGGGCTTCTCGGCGAGGACCACCTCTCGCGCCCCCGTCGCCTCGACCGACTCGCGCACCGCGCGCCGTTCGACATCGGTGGTGCCGTAGGGGATCGCGAGCGCGATGCGCGGCCCGACCCACAACCGACGCCCCTGCACCTGCATGATCAGTGTGCGGAGCATGGCTTCCAGCATCTCGAAGTCCTGGATCACACCCTCGACTACCGGCCGCACCGTACGGATGTCCGGCGGAGTCCGACCCTCCATGTCGCGGGCCTCGTCCCCCACCGCGAGCACCCGCCGGAAACCATCCCGGTCTTCATGGATCGCAACAACGGAAGGCACCGCGCAGACGACGCCCTGCCCGGCAACCAGGATCCGCGTCATCGCGGTACCCGGGTCGATGGCCATCTCGGCGGAAAAAGCGCCCAGCATGGAGTTGAACATGGGCAGCGGACCCTGGAGCGAGGGAGGTTCGGAGGGCGGGAGAGGAGCGGCGGGGGCGCGCGCGGGGGAGCGTGTGTGGGCTGCGGGGGGAACGCAGCGCGTTGAAGGCTGGCGCTCTCCGGGGGATGATGGAGGAGCGCCCGTCAACACATGACGTGTCAACATCTGCGTTGTAGCACGTCGGAGGGAAAAAACCCCATGCCCAGCCGCCTCCGGTCTGTAGCCGCGATGTTGCTTCTCTGCGGATGTTCCCGCACGCCCGTGACAGACCGGGTCCAGCTGAATGTGCTTCCAGACAGGATCATGACACCCTTGAGCGCCTCCACCTACAAGGAGATGCTCGCGGGCGAGGCGGTCGCCCGCTCCGGAAGCGATGTCGAGCGGCTGCGAAAGGTGGGCAAGCGCGTCGCCAAGGTGGCGAACCGTCCGGACTATCGATGGCGTTTCAACCTCATCGAAGACAAGCAGACCGTGAATGCGTGGTGCCTGCCGGGCGGCAAGATTGCCTTCTACGAAGGCATCCTGCCCGTACTTCGCAACGAGGCGGGGATGGCCTTCGTCATGGGGCACGAGGTGGCCCATGCAACCGCGCGCCACGGTGCGGAACGTGTGACCCAGCAACTCGCGGTGTTCGGCGGCCTGACTGCCTTGTACGCGTTCATCGACCGCAGGGTCGAAATGACGGCCGAACAGCGCAACACCCTGATCGCCGCCCTGGGTGTCGACGCGACCGTGGGCGTGCAGCTGCCCTTCTCCCGGAAGCACGAGAAGGAGGCCGACGTCATCGGCATGATGTACATGGCACGCGCCGGCTACCCACCGGGTGAATCAATCCGGGTCTGGGACCGGATGCGCGCGGCGAGCGGCGGCAGCGGGCCGACGTTCATGTCCACCCATCCCAGCCACAGACAACGCCAGCAGAACCTCAACGACTGGTTGCCACGCGCCCGGAAGCGGTACCAGCGAAACCGACGGCCCGGCAACATGCGCGAGGCGGTCTGGCGCTGACTGGGTCGGGACCACGACCGCGCGAACCGCGCGCTGCCTTGCGCCCACCCGAGGCGGTGGCTACGGCGGGCCGTCGAGGTGCCTATGTCGATCATGGAGACCATCCGCCGGAGCACGGACAGCACGGCAGCGCGGCTGGTGTTTGGAGCCATCGTGCTCGTTTTCGTGTTCTGGGGAGTCGGCGGCCAGGGGCCGACCAACGAGACCTATGCCGTCGTGAACGGCGAGCGGATCACCGACTCGGCGTTCCGACGCGCCTTCCAGAACGTGACGAGCGGGCAGGCGATGGACGATGACGAGGCCCGCGAAGTCAGCGGGCGCGTCCTCGACATGCTCATCGAGGAGCGTGTGGTGCTCCAGGAGGCCCGGACACTCGGCATGGAGGTCTCCGACCAGGAGGTCTACGCGCAGCTCGCCCGCCAGGAAGCGTTCAAGGGCCCCGAGGGCAAGTTCAGCTCCGAGATCTATGAGCGGACATTGAAGCGGATGGGCCTCACGAAGGGGAAGTTCGAGGAATCGATCCGCGAATCCCTGATCGCCGAGAAGCTGGACCGCGTGCTTCGTGCGTCCGTCCAGGTGTCCGAGGCCGAGCTGAAGCGGCGCTACGAGGAAAGCGCCACGCAGGTGGGCGTCTCCTGGATTCGCATACCGGACGCATCCGTGCTCGATGCGGTGCCGGTTTCGGACGAGGCCGTGCAGGAGTACCTGACCACCCGGAACGAAGCCATAAAGGACGCCTACGACCGCGAGTTCAACACGCGGTGGTCCGAGC
>JAYYRS010000645.1:0-4871 GCA_036126975.1 Myxococcota bacterium | reverse complement strand
CACGGGGCTCGCTCTGCGGTTCCTGGAGTCCGATGAGGCGGATGCGCTGCTCGACCAGGACCTCGGGCTGGCGCGTGCCGAGGCGCTCATTGCCCGACGGGAGGCCGCGTGGCGGGCCGAACAAGAGCGCAGGGCCTGCGGCGACGCGCCGCCCGTTTTTCTTGTGGGAGAGGCTGCTGCGGATGCTCCGGCCGGGGGAGCGCGGCTGAACGGGCAGGGAATCTCGGCGGGCGTGGTGCGTGGGACGGTCCGCATTGTGAATCGTCTGGAAGACGGTGAGCGACTCCGGTCCGGGGAGATCCTGGTGGCGGCAGCGACGGACCCGGGCTGGACTCCGCTGTTTGGAAGGGCCGCGGGGCTCGTCCTCGAGATGGGGGGGATGCTCTCCCACGGCGCCGTCGTCGCCCGGGAGTACGGACTGCCGGGAGTCGTGAATGTCGCGAGCGCGACGCAGCGGCTCAGTGACGGCCAGGTCGTGACCGTCGATGGCGGACGTGGACTCGTGTTCGTCCACTGACATGCAGGGGCCGCCGGCGGCTCAGAGGAACGACTCGATCTGCTTGCGAAACTCGATCCGATCTGCAAGGTCCGTCAGGTAGTCCATGTTCTCACTGTCCCAGACCAATACGGGAGACTGGTCATACCGGTCGACCCACTCTTCGTAGAGGTTGTTCAGTCCTCGCAGGTAGCGTGCCGGGATCTCCTGCTCGCTGGGTCGACCTCTGCGCTTGATGCGTTTCCGGATCGCGCGGACGCTGCAGCGCAGGTAGATCAGGAGGTCGGGGGGCTGGAGCGCGGTGCGCATCGTCCGGTAGAGCTCCATGTAGGTGTCGTAGTCCCGTTTCGAGATCTTCCGACCCCGGTGGAGGTTCGTGCAGAAGATCTCCGCGTCCTCGTAGATCGTGCGGTCTTGCACGATGGTGCGCTCGGAACCGGACAGCTCGATGTGCAGACGGAACTTGTGGCTCAGGAAGTACAGCTGGGAATGGTAGGCAAACGCCTTCATGTCCCTGTAGAAGTCGTCCAGATAGGGGTTGTCCATGAACGGCTCGTACACCGGTTCGAAGCCGTACTGGTGCTGAAGGAACTGAACGAGGGATGTCTTCCCGACACCCATGTTGCCGGCAACGGCGATGAACTTCTGCACACGAACTCCCGTCGCAGTGCGGGCGGGGCAGGGGCGGCCGGGCCGCGCCTGCTCCCGCCGGCTCAGTCGAGTTCCAGCAACCCCGCGTTGCCGTATTCGTCCCGGACTGAGATGGCGACTGCACCCGACAGTGCGGCGGTGTCCACCCTCCAGGTTGTGACGCCGCCCTCCACCCACTCCTCGGATGCGGTGAGGGGCGCCTGGGCGTCTTCGTAGATGGCAGTGATCATGGCGCCTCGAACCGGATTCGCGCCCCTGGACGACCCCTCCATGTCGATGAGCCGGAAGCCCGAGGTGGGGGCCTCCAGGGATCCCGTGAGCGTTTCACCGTCCCACGCGAGCGCGATGTCAGCGGGGACCACCTCGAACTCCGGGCTCGTGAGTTCATAGGGGCTGGCCGGCCATGGCCACGTCGTCGCACCGCCGTCGTAGCTGTCTCCGTAGATGTGGAACCGGTAGACCCCCAGGGGCAACCCGGCCCGGTCGACGGTGTGCGAGACAGGCTGCCACGCGAGCCACCAGCTGTGCCGCTGGGCCACTTCGAACGGGTACAGCGGGTCCGGTGTCGTGCTGAGGATGAAGTCGTGCATGGGGCTGTGAACGGGGCGTCCGGATGCCGTGGTCACCTCACGCCAGCTGCCGTCCGCCGTCCTGACCTCGAGGTAGACTTCCGGCAGGTCGACCCCCGGATCGCCGCCCTCCCAGACGAACTGCACGATGTCGTTCACGCGACGAACGACGGGTGCGGGCGCCAGCTCAAGCGGGAGCCCGTCGAGCGGTACCAGCAGGTAGTCCGGGAAGGACGTGACCGGACTGCCTGCCTCCGGAGTGATGTCTGGCGCGTGCTCGGGCAGCGGCTCATCTGGGTATTGCGTGTCCATGTACAGGCCGAGGGGGTCATGCGGCTCGATGGTGTCGGTCGCGAGCACGTCATCCACAGCTCGGAGCAGCCCCTCCATGATGTGCTCGCCCTGCAGGGGGCCCCAGAGGTTGATGTTCGACTCGTAGCCGCCCTTCAGCCAGTCCTCGGGGATCAGCAGGTAGCCCTCATGGTCCATGGCGAAGCCGAACGGGATGGCGTAGTCGTATCCAAGCTCGGCGCGGGCACGCCGGCGGAACTGTTCGGTGTAGGTGGCGGTCGTCTCTCCCGGGAAGAACGCGAGCAGCACCTCGTCGGAGACCTCTTCGCCGGCTGCGTTCCGAATCGGCAGGGGCCCGATGCGCGTCGCGCTGGTCTTCGCGCGGAGGCTCTCGGGGAGTGGCTTCGGCATGTCCTCGAGACCAAAGAAGCCGGCAATGACATCGCCGATCACGTCCACCTCGACGCACGAGTTGTACGGATACGACTCCGAACCGATGGAAACGCCAGGAATGAGTGGAGTGTCTTCTCCGCAGAACGCGCCCCCCATCTCGGTATTGAACTCATCAATGGGGCTGACGATCCGACCCGCCTCGTCGTAGAGGACCTCGTCCGGTGAGAAGTCGGGCGATGGGTCGTACGCTGCGTACTCAAGGACGCCGTAGTCGCGGTGGACGCGGATGCCGTCCCTGCGGGTGTCGATGGAGCGGGTCACCGTCTCGAGGCGGATGGGGGCGGCAGACGTGGGGGTGGCGTCGTAGAGCGCCATGATCTCGTCGGCCGCGTACTCGCCGATCGATTCCATCCGCGCGAACTCTTGGTCACGACCGCCCGGGGATGCGTCGCCGCCACCGTGCTGCAGGAAACCCACCACCACTGGCTCCTGGAAGCGGTCCTCGATGGCGGCCTCGACGTGGCCCGGCGCCTCAATGCTCCACAGCTGGTTGTCGCCTCCCGCCACGGTTCCGTGGATGGCGAATGCGAAGAACATCCCCATCGGTTCGCCCTCGGCCGTGTCGACCCGCAGGACCGTCAGGTAGGGGTCCTTGTACTTTCCGGGGGGAATGTCGCTGAAGATCTCCAGCGAATCGAACTGCTCGCGGCGGTCGGCATACACCCTGTCCTCGGGGTCCCAGTCCTTCGCCTGACCGATCCCGATTGCGGCGGGCCTGCGTGCATCCCACGCATCCAGTGCGACCGCTTCCATGCTGCCCACGATCCGCTCGAACACCTCCCGGTTGAAGCGGTCCCCGCCCAGGAACCACGTGATGCCCTGGTCGTAGTTTGCGGGTGCTGCGTGCGAATGGTTCGAGGCGAGCACGACCTTCCCGTCGAGGTCCCGCCCAGTGGCCGCGCCGAGCCGCTCCTCCAGTTCTGTGATGACACCTTCGAACGCGTAGATCGCATCCGTCTTGATGAGCACCAGGTCCTGATCGCCATTGTCCAGCCACAGCGCGGCGACCTTGGGCTGGGTCTGGACCCCGATCGATGGATTGAAGCGATGGACGTACGCCACTCGTCGGTCGTCGTATTCGCCTTCGTTCCCGAAGCACTTGCAGCGGCCGGTGTAGCCTCCGAGCGGCACCCCGACGGGGAAATCTGCGAACCCCTCCGCGACACCGGCGGTGGGTGTGCCCGGCGTGACCTGGGGGAGGTCGCGGACCACCGGCGCCACGGGTTCTGGACTTGCGCAGGACAGGAGCAGCGGCAGCAGCATCGCGGTTCCAAGGGGAGGGGACGGCGCATATTGCCTGAAGCAGGCGTGGGGTGCACATCTGGGACGGATGCCCGGCCCTGGCTCAGCCGGCGCGGTAGTCCTCCGCGCGCAGACCGAGCCGGCGCATCTTGGAATACAGCGTCCGCCGCGTAATGCCAGCGGCCTGGGCGGTCTTTGACAGGTGCCCCTCATGTCGTCGGAGCTGTCGCTGGAGGTAGGCCCGCTCGATCTGCTCGCCCGCCTGCTGCAGGACCGCCTTCATGGGCTGGTCCTCGTCAAAACCGAAGGGTCCGTCCACCCGTGTGGTCTGCCGGCTCCGGTCGAGCATGTCTGTCGGCAGGGCGTCAGCGTCGATGGCGCGTCCCTGACCGACGATCACCCAACGTTCGCAGAGCGCGCGAAGCTGCCGGATGTTGCCCGGCCACTGGTAGGCCACGATGGCCGCGGCGGCCTCGGGCGTGAGTGCTGGAGGCTCCAGCCCGTACTCCCGGGCCGCGTCTTCCAGGAAGTGCCTCGTCAGGAGCGGAATGTCTTCGGGGCGCTGTCGCAGGGCCGGCAGGACGATCGGGAAGACGTTGAGCCGGTAGTACAGGTCCTGTCGGAATCCACCGTTCGCGACCGCGCTCTCGAGGTCCACATTGGTGGCGGCCACGATGCGTACGTTCACCGGAACCTGCTCCTGGCCGCCCACACGCCGGAACCGCATCTCTTCGAGGACGCGCAGCAGGGTCACCTGCACATTCAGGGATGTCTCTCCCAGCTCGTCGAGGAAGAGCGTCCCGCCGTCGGCCATCTCGAACACGCCCTGCCGTCGGCCAGCCGCCCCCGTGAACGACCCTTTTTCATGCCCGAAGAGTTCGCTCTCGAGAAGCGTCTCGGTGAACGCCCCGCAGTTGACGGACACGAATGGGCGCTCCGCACGGCCCGAGCGTTCGTGGATGGCCTTCGAGACCAGCTCCTTGCCGGTTCCGGTTTCGCCGCGGATCAGCACGGTCGCATCGGTGCGCGAGACCGCACGGATCTGATCGAACACGGTCACCATGCGCTGCGACCGTGTGAGGAACCGGGAGAGCCCCGCCCGGTCGCGAAGGGCCTCCCGGGCGGAGGCCAGCTCCCGACTTGTCCGAACCTCACGCAGCGCGGCCTCT
>JAYYRS010000644.1:0-4598 GCA_036126975.1 Myxococcota bacterium | reverse complement strand
GGCCCGGCGGCCATCTCCGCGGACTCCGACGAGGGGGCAGCGGCATGACCCAGCCGTCCCCCTCCTGGGTGCGCCAGGGGCGCGCGATGTTCGTGGTGCTGCATCTGCTCGCGGTCGGGCTCGCAGCCATCCCCGCACCGGTGGGAGGCATGAGCCGCCGCGCCTGGAAGCAGCCCACCGTCCAGGGAGAGATCCAGGCCTGGGCGGACCGGCTGGGCGTCGATGCCGACGCGCTCGAGTCCGGCCTCTGGGACGTCGCGGTGCAGTTCATGGGTGCAAGAAAGAAGGTCCTCCGCCCATTCCGACCGTATTACTTCCGGCTTGGGACCCAGCAGTCCTGGCGGATGTTCGTGGCGCCGCATCGCCACCCCAGCCGACTGCACATCGACGTGTGGGAGGGGGCGGACTGGCGGAACATCTACATCCAGACGACCCCGGGCGACGACTGGATGGAAGAGGTGCTCGAGGGAGACCGCTTCCGGAGCGCGCTGTTCCGCTACGCCTGGCCCCAGTACGAGCGTCCCTATCGACACCTGGCGCGCTGGCTGGCGAAACGCGCGGCCGACGACTTTCCCGATGCCACGCGGCTCCGGACCCGGTGGTACCGGAAGACGACGCCCACCCCACGGCAGATGCGACGCGGCACGGGACCGGAAGGCCGCTTCCACTCGGCCTTCGTGGTCGAGATCGAGCGCAGCCCATGACGGTGTGGTCTCGCTTCGTCCGCATGCTCGATACCGACGAAGACGGCCGCAGCCTCGCGGTGGTGCGCATCCTCGTGGGCCTGTCCGTGCTCGCTGCCATGCTCGAGGTCGTCCTGCCCGGCGCCCTCCCCGTGATCTGGTTCGATGTCTCCCATGGCGGCTACCGGCCGCTTGGCGAGGGCACACCCCTGGTGGCGAACCTGGGAGGCCCGACACCCGGGGTCGTGTGGGGCCTCGCGACCCTCACGATGCTCTCGGGAGCGGCCCTGGCGCTCGGCGCATTCGGACGGCTTTCTGCCTTCCTGGCCCTCCAGGGCTTCCTGGGGGTGGCGTGGCTCAACGGTCACACCGCCGGCTCCTACGACTTCGTCGTGACGAATGCCTTGTGGCTGCTCGTCCTCGCGCAGGCAGACGCAACAGGTGGGATCCGCGCGCGGTTGGCGACCGGCGCCTGGTGGCCACGCGTGGCGGTACCCGCATGGCCGCGCTGGCTGATGGTGGTGCAGCTCGTGTTGATGTACACCAGCACCGGACTCCAGAAGGTGAGCGCCCACTGGGTCCCGGGCGGCGACATGACCGCGCTGTACTACATCATGCAGCAGCCGTCGTGGCAGCGGATGGACCTGTCTGCCGCCGCCTGGATGCTCCCCCTCTCCCAGGCAGCGACGCTGGGGAGCTGGCTCTGGGAGGTCAGCGCCCCGCTTCTGCTGCTGGCCTTCTGGTTCCGGCGCACCCGCACACGCGGCGGCTGGCTCCGGGCGACCTTCAACCGCCTGGACGTCCGGCTGGTCTTCGCGGTGTTCGGCGCCATCATGCATGCGGGGATCCACACGCTGATGGATGTAGGGCCCTTCTCCTACCTGACCCTGGCGCTGTACCCCGCGCTCTTCAGTCCCGAAGAACTGGGCACCCGGTGGTTCGCGCGCCGTGGGCTGCCGTTGCTGTGGGGGGCGCTGGTGCTCAGCGGCCTGCTCGCCAGCTAGTGCGTCCCGGGTCGGTCACGCCTGCGGCGCGCGAGACAGGCCGCCCGCGGCAACCATCAAGGCCACCCACCCCACCAGCATGGCGCTTCCGCCCAGGGGCGTGATGGCGCCGAGCCATCGGATGCCCGTCAGCGTCATGACCCAGAGCGAGCCCGTGAAGATGACCACGCCCACGGAGAATGCGCCCCCTGCCACGTGAACTGCGCGCCCCGGGGCGCGGTCGGCGAGCCACGCCACGGCGAGCAGCGCAATCGCGTGGCTGAGCGCGTACCGGGCTCCCGTCTCCCACCACCCCAGGGCTTCGGTACTCACGAGCTCGCGGAGCCCGTGGGCGCCGAACGCACCCCCTGCGACGGAGAGAAACGCCAGCGCAGCCCCCGCGCGAAACCAGATGGCAGTCATGACAGCACTCCGGCGGCAGAACGCCGCGAATCAACCCGGGCACTCAGGGCGCACGCACCAGGAGCGATACTCCCTCCGTCCCTGGTGGGAACGGGCCGAGGCGCGCAGACTCGAGGTCACCCGGACCGGACCCCGCGACGCCGTCCGCGTCGAGCCGGGCGAACACCCAGACCTGGTCGGGCCAGGGTCCCTTGGACATCATCTGGTCGGCATCCGTCAGCGTGAAGGTCGCGGGGAGGTCGGCCGCACGCAGTGGCCGCACAGCGAGTGGAGGCCCCTTGCCGGCCTCGTTGCGGTGCACGATGAGGAAGACCCGTTTGTCCGGGTCGGCGACCACGCCCTCATCCAGCGCGATGATGCCACTGAGCCGGGGCTCCCCGCTGGCCTCGCTGGTGACCGAAGCCGTCTCCGCTGCCGGAGCGGCCGCCGGCGCTCCACCCGCTGCCGGCTGCCGGGCCTCCATCAGCAGGCTCTGGGCAAATGCAGCCTCATCACTCCGCAGTCCCTTGCTCAGGGCCTGACCGAGCGTCTGTGCAGCGAGCTCGCGCCGCCCCGTCTGCAGCTGCAGCAGCCCCAGCCAGAGCCGGGGCTTGCCAGCATCCGGGAGCTGGATCGCGGCGTTCTCGAAGGCGGGCTCGGCCCGATCGGTCATGCCGACGGACAGCTGGAGGATGCCGAGGTGCACCTGCACATGGGGGTCGTCCGGAGACACCGTCCGGGCCCGCTCCACGGTGTCCATCGCCGTCTGGAAGTCCCGCAGCAGCAGCGCCTCGTAGGTGAGCGCGTTCAGTGCGTCGAGGTCTTCGGGCGCTGCGTCCACCGCGGCCTGGGCGGCGGCCAACCGACGGGTCGCCGCTGCCCGCGCAGGCGAGCTCTCGGCAGCGGCTGCGCTCTCCCCGCTGCCGCGTCCCGCGTTCATCGCTTCCACTGCGTCCCCGCCGGTCATGGACCCCCCGTTCCGAGGACGCGCGAACTCCGTGAGACCGACACCAAGAACGACGAAGAAGCCGAGGACCGCGACCGCCCAGGTCGCCCGCCCGCTCCAGTTGATCGACACCGTGGGCTCCGCCGACCCGACCCCTGGCGCGGTCCCCTGCTCAAGCGCATCGAGCTGGGACAACACGCCTGCGGCTTCATCGATGAGTGCGTCCTTCCGCGACGCGAGCTCCTCGGGTGGGAACCTCCCCCGCTCCGCGTCGAGTCCACGGATCTGTTCGAGGAGGGTCTGCTTCCGCGCCAGCAACGCTTCGCGCTCCGCCTGCCACGGGTCCGTGCCCGGGGCGTCTTCGCGACTGCGGAACGCCACGACGAGGCCGATGATGACACCGAGCCCGAGGACGACAGCCGGTGGGCCCCATGTCTCGAAGCCACCCCATTCGTTCATGACTCGCTCCCATCAGCCCGGCCGAGCTCGGCGAGGATGCGCGCCCGGGGATCGGACGCTGGCTCCAGGGCGCGCGTCGGGCCCTCGGCCGACCGGCCCGCTTCGCCCAGTTCGGCGAGCACACGGCCGCGGTAGTCGGTCCCGCCGCCGGACGGCGATGCGACAGGCCGGGGCGCCGGTGCGTCGACGGCAGCCGGCGCGGGCTCCTGCCCGCCGACCTGCCGGGCCACCAGCCCTGCCCCCAGGACGAACAACACCACCGGCCCCACCCAGATGAGCCAGTTGAGCCCCTCCCGGGGGGGTTCCAGACGAACCCATGCGCCATACCGACCCACGAAGTAGTCGACGATCTGCTCCTCGGTGTACCCCTGGGACACCAGCTCGGCGATCCGGTCATGCATCGCGCGCGCGGCGTCGGCATTCGAATCCGACACGCTCAGCCCCTGACACACCGGGCACCGCAGTCCTCCGGCGATCTCCGCCGTACGGTCCGCTGCGGTCTCGGAATCCGGGGGGTCCAGCAGCGGCGGTTCCGACAGACCGGGCGCCGCTGCGATCTCTGCCGCGGCGGCGGCGTCCGCCTCGGCGTCAACGGCCGACACCGGGTCCGCGCCCCACGCCATCCCGGTGGCGGCCATGACCACCAGCAGCACGAACCGGATCACAGCACGGTCTCGAGCGTCTGGGAGAGGACCTGGTAGCTCACCGGCCCGCTGAACTTCTGGGCGATGCGACCGTCCCGGGTGATCACGAACGTCTCGGGTACGCCCGCAACTCCGAAGTCGATCGCCACGCGCTGCCCGGGGTCGACGAGCGTGGGGTACACGCTGCCGTTCCGGCGGAGGAAGGGCGCTGCCTTGCTGACCTCGTCGTTGTAAAGGACACCCAGGAAGACGACCCCTTGCTGGCCATAGACCGAGGCGGCCTGCTGCAGATGGGGGTGTTCGAGCTTGCAGGGCTGGCACCACGTCGACCAGAAGTTGAGCACGACCGGGCTGCCGGCCAGGGAGCCGAGCGTGACCGGGTCACCATCCATGGTCTGCAGGACGAAATCGGGGGCTTCCGTGCCCTCGAGGGCATTCGAGACCCCCTTGGGATCGTTCCCGATGCCCGATGCCAGCACCG
>JAYYRS010000643.1:0-7765 GCA_036126975.1 Myxococcota bacterium | reverse complement strand
GCTCACCGGGGCCGTACTTGTTCGGTCCCTTCCAGAACACCGTCCCGGCCACGCCTTCGGCTGGTCCCGTTGTGATGCGCACGCGGTCGCCCTTGGTGATTGTCGAGCCAGCCTTGTCCGCCATCTCTGCCCTCCCCGGCTGGCGCCTGATGCGGAGCCGTATCCCTTCATCTGGGCTCCGTCCGCTCTCCCGACCGCGTGCTCCGGGCGCGGGAGGATGCCGGCTCCGGCGGCCCGAGGTCCCAGGGCTGCCGCCCCCGGAGGGCCTCGACCGAGACCTTGCCTGCCTGCAGTTCGCCGGTCGCAGCGTCCAGGATGCGCCAGGCATGCCGCCCGCTTCCGAGCGCCTGGGACTCGACCATGATGACCCGGAGTTCGCCAGGAGCAAAGCTGCAGCGTTCCTGGATGGCATGAAGCAGCTGCTCATCGTGGAGATGTCCGTCGCCGAAGTTCCAGCCGAGGGCAAGCCCCGCAACGATCTCGCCATCCATCCAGGTGTAGGCGGAGAGAGACTCCTCCAACGTCTGGGGGAGGAGCAGGCCGATCGCGCGCCCATGCAAATGCATGAGCCGGAAGGCCATCACCTTGGACAACAGCCCTGCGACGGTCTTTTCGTCATAGAACACGCCGAGCTGGCGGTTGACCCATGGAGAGGCCTTCGGGATCCGTTCGAGCTTTTGGTGGGCGTCTCCGTGGAAGAACCACACGCTCATTGCCCAGTTGCCCGCGTAGTACCGCATCGCCGGGAGGAAGCTCACGTGCCGGGGAAAGAGGTTGCCAAGGACGGGCAACGCAACGCTGGCGGTTCCCAGCAGGACAGCCTGGGAGAGGCACATGTCGAGCAGCACGATGTCGGGATGGCCCCAGAACAGTCCGAGGCCTCCGAAGACCATCAGGACGTTCCACTCCAGCGGTACCCCCAAGGGAACGTTGAGGGTGATGTAGGCGTGGAGGAGCAGCATCAGTCCCATGCCGAGCGGCAAGAGGCTGTCGTCCCCTCCGACCAGCACGATCGGCACCGCGAACTCCAGCGCGGTGCCCAGATGCCCGAGGACGATGGCGAGCCGTGACGGGCGCAGATCGTCAGGGAAGTGCCGAACCATCCATCTTTTTGGCGCAGCGAATGGCAGCAGCGGTGAGTTGCTGGTCATGACTGCCACCACGGTGGGGAAGTGGTGGTTCAGCTTGGAGACGCCCGCGAAAAGCCACAGTGCGCCCCACAGGCCCATGAGCCCGGCCACCATGGCCGCGTCTGTCGGTGCGAGTACGACGAGCCCGAGCGCGACGATCATGTGCTCGGCGCGGGCGGCCAGGAATACGGTCTTGTCGCACAACCCCGCGAGGCACACCAATCCGATCAGCAAGGTCAGGTGGTCCCCATGGGGAGTGGCGACAGCGAGCGACACGACACTGGCAGCGAGGATGCCCAGATACAGCAGGATGTCGAGCCCGCTGCGGCGGCTGCCCGTGGCGCCCGGCAGGCCGGGCCATGGAGGCAGCCGCACGGTGCCCGGCCGCAGGAAGTGCAGGAATCCTCCGATGGGCGGGACGTATCGGGCCGTCAGCGGTCCGCTCCCACACCCCAGGCCCAGAATCTCGAAGAGAAGACTCCACACGATGGCCTTCACGATGGCCGTCGGATGGGAGTACCAGCGGGCGATGTCGACGGGGCCACCGAGGTCCGGCGTCGACCACGCGACGAGCAGGAAGCCTCCGGCATACGCGGCGACCTTGATGGCGTAGAGGAGGAAGACCACCAGCGGCGTGCCGTAGCCCTGCTCGATCCATGCCCGACAGACCATGGCGGCCCGCTGCGGGAAGGGCAGCGTGCGCCATTCGTTGGGGTCGAACGGCGGCAGCTGGGGGTGCAGAAGGTTCATCGGAGACCCTACGGTCGGATGTACCCCATCCCCCAAGCGGTCCCCAACCGGCGTCGCCCCGCATCTCCGGGAAGCGGGCGGCTCGTTGTTGCCGCATGGTTGCGAGACCGGCCCATGGTCGTCGGCTACGCGTCTCCCCGCCCGGGAGGTTCCCATGCTCGTTGCGTTCGTCGCGCCGTTCCTGCAGCCGAATACGCTGCGCTACGTCCGTGCGCTGAGCGACATTGAAGGTGTCCGCCTCGCCTTGTTGAGCTGCGATACGGCGGACCGGCTGGCGGCAGTGGCGCCGGATCTTCTCGGCCGCGTGCGCATGGTGCGCGTGGCACGCTCTCTTGATGCCCAGGCGATGGCAGACGCGGTCCGTCTGCTGCCCGAGCGCCCCGGGCGGCTTCTCGGGATGCTGGAACAGCTGCAGCTCCCCCTGGCCGAGGCTCGCGCGGCGCTCGGCATTCCGGGGATGGGCCCGGCCGCCGCGCTCGCCTTCCGCGACAAGGACCGCATGAAGCAGGTCCTCGCTGCCGCCGGACTGCCTGTGGCGCGCCACCGGCGCCTGGAGTCGCTCGATGCGGGGCGGGATGCTGCTGCCGCGTTGGGCTTCCCGCTGATCCTCAAGCCGGTGGCGGGCGTCGGCTCCCGGTCCACCTTCCGCATCTCGGACGACGATGATCTGCGTGCGGCCCTGGCCCATCTCCAACCCAGCCCGTCCCGCCCCGTCCAGGTCGAGGAGTTCGTGGTCGGCGTGGAGCGTACGCTGGAGATGGTCTTCGTGGATGGCCGTCCGGTCTGGTGGTCGGGAACGCGCTACCACCCAAGCCCGCTGCGGGTCCTCGAGAATCGGTGGATGCAGTACACCGTCACGCTGCCTGCGGAGCCGTGCGCGCCATGGACGGCCTTCGCGCCCACGGCGGCGGCGGCGCTGCAGGCGCTGGGTCTGCGGACCGGGCTCGCACACATGGAGTGGTTCGAGACCCCCGATGGACGGTTCGTGATCGGAGAGGTCGGGGCCCGCCCACCGGGTGTCAACATCATGCCCCTGATGAGCCAGGCGTTCGATACGGACATGGTGGATGCCTGGTGTCGGCTGATGGTCTGTGGCACCTGGCCGTCACCGGAGCGTGTGCGCGCCGCCGGCTCCGCATTCTTCCGCGGGCAGGGCCGCGGGCAGCGTGTGGTCGCCGTCCGGGGCATCGCGGAGGCCCACGAGGCGGTGGGTGCGCTCGTGGTGGACCGGAAGCTTCCGCAGGTCGGACAGGCCCCCACCACCAGCTACACCGGAGAAGGGTGGGCCATCGTCTCGGCGCCCTCGACCCGGGAGGTGACGAGCGCGTTGGGAACGCTGGTCCGGACCGTCCGGGTAGACCTTGGCTGAATATCGAGCAGGGCACCGGCCAGGGCCGGCGCGCTCCGGCTGGCCCTGCTCCGGGCTGTCGGTACGGGAGGGACGCGATGAACGCCACCATTCGCTGGACTGCGGCGGTCCGCTTCGACGTCGTGGTGGGATCGGGCGCCACGCTGACGACCGATGGACCGCCCGGGTCTGGCGGCGTCGGAGCAGGCGCCAGTCCGCTGGAACTCGTCCTCGCGGGGGCAGGGGGCTGCGCCAGCTACGACGTGATGCACATCCTGCGCCGGGGTCGGCATCGCATCACGGAATGCGTGTGCACGCTCGAGGCGGAGCGGGCGCCCGATCCGCCCCGGGTGTTCACGAGTGTGCACCTCCACTTCGTGGTGTCCGGTCATGGACTGCGAGAAGCCGCGGTCGCGCGGGCCGTGCGGCTCTCGACCGAGAAGTACTGCCCTGCCGTCGTCATGCTCGCGCGTGCCGGGGTGGCCATCACCCACAGCCATGATGTCCGGCCCGCGGCGTGCCCGGCCGAGGGCGACGGGCATCGGCGGCTCATTGAATGAGCGGCAGACGCCGTGGTCGATCCCCAAGCACGGCGAGGGCGTTCGCGACCGCGGCCGCGAGGTGCGGTACGCCGACCTCACCGACGCCCCCAGGGGGCGAGCCATCGGGGACCAGTGCGACATGGAGGCGTGGCGCATCGGCGAGACGGACCATTCGGTAGTCGTTGAAGTTCCTCTGCCTGACCCCGCCGTTCTCGAGGTCGATGCGTCCATACAGCGCTGCGGTCAGACCGAAGATCATGCCGCCCTCCATCTGGGCGATGACGGCATCAGGGTGGATCACCGTGCCGCAGTCGACCGCGCACCATGCCTCATGCACCTTGGGCCGCCCGTTGGTGAGACCGACCCTCGCCACCTGTGCGCAGAAGCTTCCGAACAGGCCATAGGCGGCCACGCCCATGGCGGTGCCGTCCGGGAGGATGCCGGTCGTCCAGCCCGACATATCCCGGACGGCCGCCAGGACGCCGCGGAGGCGGTGCGCCGTGGGCAGGTGGTCGAGACGGAAGTCGAGGGGGTCGTGCCCGGCGGCGTGGGCGAGCTCGTCGATGAAGCACTCGTTGAAGAAGCAGTGGATGGAGGCCTCGACGCTGCGCCAGTAGGCGTAGGGAACGAAGGTCGCCTCCTGGACGTTGCGCTGCCGCAGATGTGGGATGTCGTAGGCCGTGACGACGTCCGGGCGGATGTTGACCTCGCCGTAGCTGTCGGCCAGCCAGGCCCTGGCGCGTCCGTCGGCGCCGACCCGACCGCGGAAGCGCGCGACAGACTGCTTCCGATATCGATCGAAGCGCAGGTCCATCTCCCGCGACCACACCAGCTTGATGGGCTGGTCCACGGCAGCGAAGACCGTGCACGCCTGCGTGATGAAGTTGAACATGTCATCGCCCGCAGCGGACTTCCGGCCGAAGCCCCCACCCATGGTGTGGGGATGGAAGACCACGTCCTCCTCCGCGAGACCGAGCTTGTCGGCGACCCAGAGTCTCGCGGGGAGCGGTGACTGGACGCCGGCTGCTGCGTGGACCTTCCCTCCCTCCCGCCAGATCGAGACGTTCGGGGTCTCCATCGTGGCGTGGGCGAGGAAGGGCACGAAATAGCGCGCCTCGATGACCTGTCCGTCGCCTGCAAGTGCAGCCGCGGCATCGCCGCGCTCCTCCACGGTGGAGAAGCGGTCGCCCGCATCCAGCGTGGCCTCCATCTGGTCGAGCAGCGCGGACGAGTCGAGCCCCGCAGTCGCGGGGGCCTTCTCGGTGAAGACCAGCGCCCTCGCTGCCTGCTCGGCGCGCCAGGGGTTGTCGGCCATCACGGCAACCCCCTCCTGGACGATGATGACGGCCTCTACGCCGCGGCGAGCGAGGATCTCCTCCCTGTTGGTGATCGCGGTGACCTCGCCGAAGATGGCCCGGGTCCCCACCACGGCAACGTGCTTCATGCCCTCGACGTGCCGATCGATGCCATAGACCGGCGCGCCGACCACCTTGTCGGCGAGATCGATCCTCTCTGGTGATGTGCCGATGTGCCGGTAGTCTGCAGGGTTCCGGAGGGGTGGGTCCTGGGGCACGGGCAGCGCCGCAGCCGCGGAGGCGAGCCGCCCATAGGTGAGCGCGCGGCCCGATGGTGCGTGGGCCACCCGGGCGTCTCCCGTCACGAGTTCGGCCGCGGGTACCCCCAGCTCGGCGGCCGCCGCTGCCAGGAGCAGGGAGCGGGCGCCCGCCGCGGCCCGCCGCATGCTGCGCCAGCCCGTGAATCGCACCGATGTGCTGCCGCCCGTCATTTGCACGGCTCCGAGATCGCCACCAAACCAGAATGCGGAGTCGAGGACCTTCTGGAAGAAGCCTCCCAGAGCTTCGTCTTCGAAGACGAACCCCTGGATGACGTTGCCGTTCGTGAAGGCCCGGTCTGCAGGTGCCTGCCGTACGACCACCGACGAAAGGGGCACATCGAGCTCCTCTGCGACGATCTGGGCGAGACCCGTGTTTGCGCCCTGGCCCATCTCCGTGTGCGGCGACAGGAGGTGGATCGAAGAGTTCTCGCGAATCTGGATCCAGAGCGCGACGAGGGGTGCATCTCCGTGCATTCCTTCCCGTTGGTGTTCTCGTCGATCGTGGGCGCCCAGGAATGCGACGGTGGTGCCAAGACCGACAGCGAGGCCGCCACCGACGGCGAGCCCGCTCATCAGGAATGTCCTGCGATCGAGCATTACGCGGCGCCCCCCGCTTCGGCGACGGCCTTGCGGATGCGCTCGTAGCAGCCACAGCGGCAGATGTTCGTGATCGCGCGCCGGATCTCCTCATCCGTGGGCGGTGGCACGACCGCTGCCGGGTCCTTGGCGAGGGCCTCGGCCTCGCGTCGGGCAAGGAACGCCGCGGCCGCCATCTGCATGCCTGGCTGGCAGTACCCGCACTGGGGAACCGAACGCGCACGCCATGCTGCCTGGATCGGATGGGGCGGAATCCGTCCGCTGAGGCCCTCGATCGTTCGGATCTCACGACCCGCAACGCGAGAGACCGGGGTCACGCAGGCGCGGCGGGCCTGCCCGTCCACGTGAACGGTGCATGCTCCGCACTGGCCAACACCGCATCCGAACTTGGTCCCCCGCAGGCCGATCTCTTCGCGCAGCGCCCACAGCAGCGGCATGTCGTCCTCGACATCCAGTTCGTGGGCCTCTCCATTGACGCTGAGCTTCATGATTGCTCCGTGCACTGGGCGGCCTATCCGAAGGTCGAGCCCCGGCATCCGCCGCGTGACCCCCGATGCGCATGCCCGCGAGAGGCCAACGGACGCAGCCCGCCGCGCCCGGGGTCTCAGGGCTTCTGCGCGACGAACATCTGGTAAGCCATGGTGCCGTCGCTGACGGCACGGTCTGCGTTGTTGATCAGCGCCTTGATGGCGATGCCGGCAAGGGGTCCGGCCTTCCGCAGCAGCTCAGGCTTCTCTCGAAGGTTCCTGCGGACGGTCTCGATCATGGGTGGGAAGACGTCCTGGGTGATGTCTTCCTCCGAGACGTCCTGGAAACCGGCGTCCCCGAGCGCTTCGATCCACCAGCTGGGCGGTCGGGCCCGCGTACCGAAGAACAAGCTGCCAATGTTGTGCTGGAACCAGCCGGCGGGCCGGGGCGTCGTCACGACGGTGAAGCACACCCGTCCGCCGCTGCGCAGGGCGCGATGGACCCCCTCCAGGAAGCGGCGGGGCTCGGGGAAGATCCCGATGCATTCGACCGCGATGGCTCCGTCGTAGCTCCCGGCCTCGAGGCCATGGACCTCCTCGGTGGCGTCGCAGACCCGGTGGCGGATGAGGTGTCCGAGACCGCGGTGCCGGGCGAGAGCATTGGCGAAGCCGACCTGCGCCGTGCAGGGGTTCATGCCGACTGCATGAGAGAGCTTGTATCGCTCCACGAGGTCGACAGACGTCTGTCCCAGACCGGAGCCTCCCTCGAGGAGACGCCCGTTCACGGGCATGTCGAGCGCCCGGCCCATCAGCCAGGTCATCTCACGGCCGGCTTCGCCTGTCGATGTCCCCTCTGGCCAGTAGCCGAAGTTGACGTAGTGGGATTCATATCCGAAGGCGCGGGTCATCAACTCGTAGGTCTGGCTGAAGTCGTAGGGATGCCCCGTCCTCCACAGTCGGTACAGCGAACCGAGGCGGAAGTGGTCCGCATACGCTGGCCCCGGTCCTGCGCGGACACCGCTGGCGACGCTCGCATCCTGGGTCTCGTGGGTCGGGGTCATGGTTGCCTCGCAGTGGGTGCGACGAAGCCTTCCGGTCAGGCTGCGGCGCGGCGGCGCCCCTCGTATCCGGTGCATGGGCACCACGGCGGTCCGGGCAGGACCTGAACGGGAGACGGGGAGGCCCCTCAGGGATTGCAGACAGGAAGCACCGGGACCCTCTCGGGGGCCCTGGACGCCGTCACCCGGTACGGAACGAATCCCTGGTAGATGGTCCGGGTGTTGGCCAGCAGTCGGCCCAGGTTGTCCTCGAAGACC
>JAYYRS010000642.1:0-6352 GCA_036126975.1 Myxococcota bacterium | reverse complement strand
GCCGTTCATGGCGGGGGCAGTCCGTCCAGCCATGCGCAGAGGGCACCTCCGATCTCGGAGGCTCGGGTCTTCTGGAGGGTGTGTCCCCCGGTCGGAAAGGTGAGGGGCCGCACACCCAGCGCGTGCGCCCAGGCCTGCATGCATGGAGGCTCGACGATGGGGTCGTCCTGTGCCATCGCAACCAGTCCGGGCAGCTTGCGGGCCCCCAGCGCAGACGCGACGTGGCGGGTGGACGCATAGTCCCACGCGCCGACGACCGAGAAGGTCCGCCGGGCCTCCGCGGCGCTGGCATGGCGGAATCCCACCGCGCGGTATGGGGGCACGAGCATGTGGCCGACGGTCCATCCGAGCCCCGGTGTGCGGGCGGCCCGTCCGATGGCGCGAACGACCCGTCGGTACCGCAGCAGGCTGTGGGGCACGAGACCAGCGGGTGCCAGGACCGCGAGGCCGCGGGCAAGCGGTCCGAGGTCGTGCGCCAGGTGCGCCGCGATGCCGGCTCCGAAGCTGTGGGCCAGGATCACAGGTCGCACGACGCCCAGGGCGTCGAGGACTTCCTTCAGGTAGGCGGTCTGTTCGTCGATGGCGGGGCCGGCCAGGCTCGCGGGGGTCTGGCCGAAGCCCGGCAGGTCGACCCGCACAAGCCGCACCCCCGGGAGAGCCGGTGCCAGCCAGCGGAAGTCGAAGCGGCTGCCGGGAAGACCATGGATGGCGAGCACTGCCGGTCCGGTCCCTTCGTCGGTGACGGCGGCGGGACCGTGCGGCAGGTCAAGGCGTCGGATGGGCGGGTCGGACGGCCGTGCGGGCCAGGTCAACTGCCGTAGCCGAGCGTCCCCTTCACGAGTACCTCGTTGCGAATCAGGTCGTCCGGCTTGCCGGGGTAGGCCATGCCGAAGTCCTTTCGCAGCAGCGTGAACTCGGCCGAGATGGTCGCGCTGGTGTCGGTCACCGCCACCGTCGCGGGGAAGCTGATCTCCTTCTTGATCCCATGCAGGTCGAGGGTCCCCGTGACGGTGGACAGACCGCCTTCCCCGGGTGTGACCTCCGTGATGGCGAAGGTGGCGGTCGGGTAGGTGAGGACGTCGAAGAAGTCGGCGTTCTTCAGGTGCTTGGTGAGCTTCGGATGGTCGGAGTAGAGGCTGTCGATCCCGATCTCCACGGTGGCGGCCTTGAGCACGCCCCCCTCGATGGTTGCCTCGCCGGAGAGCGTCTCGAATCCGCCGGGGTGGTCATTGGTGACCTTCGCGCCCACCCATTCGATCTTGCTGTCGGCCTTGAGCGGGAGCGTGCCGGCGGACGACGCGACGGGGGTCCCGTCTGCTGTCGGACCGTCGCCTGCGTCCGGCGCTGGCGCGACCGCGGGTGCATCCGACACGGTGGCGGCGGTCTTGTTGTCGATCTCGCTCTCGCAGGCGATGAGACCGGTCAGGGTAAGGAACAGGGCGATTCTCGGCATGATGCTCTCCGGGCGATGGGGGACCGATAGCCCAACTTCCGGGGCGTGTCCGCTTGCCCGGCGATGGGCAGTTCCATACCGGCGCAGGGGAGCTCTACGTGGACGCGTTCACCCCGGCACTGCTCGCCCTGTCCGACGACGTGATGGTCGTGGCGAAGCCGGCCGGTCTGCCCGTCTTTCCGCCCCACGCGGATGCGGACGGCGCCTGTGTGCACCAGTGGCTGGCGGCCCGGGGTGATGTCGATGTCCGGGCGGCCTGGCCGCCGGGGTTCGACCTGGGCATCGCGCACCGGCTGGACATCGCCACCTCGGGTCAGCTCCTCGTGGCGCGCACGGTCCCGGCGCTGGTCCGGCTCCGCGCCGCCTTCCAGGGACGGCAGCTCGACAAGCGCTACCTCTTTCTGACTCTGCGGGATCCGTCCTGGGACGAGAACAGGGTGCAGCATCGCCTCGCCCACGACCGTCGACGGAAGAAGCGCATGGTGTTCGAGCGAGGCAGGCACACGCCGCACCGTGGTCGGTGGCTGGAGGCGGAGACCCATCTGGAGCGCGCCGGCAGGGGCCCTGCCGGGACGACCCGCTGGCAGGCGCGGATGCGCACGGGCGTGATGCACCAGATCCGCGTGCATGCTGCAAGCTGCGGGGTACCGCTCGCAGGCGATCGCATCTACGGAGGGCGGCCGTTCGCCCTGAACCGACCGGATGGCGTGCCATTCTGCCTCCACCATCTCGGTGTTGGGCGGGTGCTCGGCGCAGCGGTCCCGGACTGTCCGCTGCCGGCGTTCTGGGAACCCTCGGGAACACCGCTGTCGTAGGCTGTCGGCATGCGGGCAGGACCGGACCACACGCGCATGGTGCGCAGGCTTTGTACCGTCGCGGTCCTGGGCGCCGCGGTCCTGTTGGCGTTCGCGTGGTGGTCGACGGCCGTGTCGACCTCGATGGCCCGAATCGCGGCCATGCAGCCCATCGAGGCCTACGCGTTCGCCGTGTACCACCAGATCGTCCACAATCTCGCGATGCAAGGCGTCATCGAGCAGACCATTCATCAAGGCTACGACGTTGCCTGGACCTGGTCCGGACACCGGGCCCCCGCGCTCTTCACCACGGCATTGCTCTACCGTCTGGACGGCGGCGCCTTCGGGCTGGCGCGCATGCAGATCCTCCAGGTGCTCACCGGTGTGGTGCCTGCGGCGCTGCTGGGCCGGCGTGCCGTGGACGGGCACGTTGGCGGGGTACTGCTGGGCGTGGGCCTCTACCTGCTGACACCCGCCGTCATCGCGATGTCTCTGCAGGACTACCAGGACCTGGTGCTGGCCGTGCCGTTCCTGCTCTGGCTCGCCGCTGCGCTCCGGGCCCGGCACTGGGCGTGGGTCGTGCCCGGGGTGCTGCTGGCACTGCTGCCGCGGGAGGAGACCGTCCCATTGGCCGTTGGCATGGCCGCGGTGGTCGTTCCGTGGACGGCGTCTGGGGGGGGGAGCCGGCGCGTCCGGTGGCGGCGATGGGGGCTCAACCTCCTTCTGGTCGGCGGGATTGCGGGTGCGTACGCCGCCCTCGTGCAGGCGGCCTACCCGGCGACCGAGACCGCCTACCAGATGCCCCTCGCGAGCGCAGTGGGGGGTATCGGAGGCGACCAGGGAATCGTCTTCCTCGACGGCTGGCCGTTCGCCCAGCGCTTCTATCGTGACCTGCTGATCCCGACCGGGGCGCTGGGCCTGCTCGCCCCCCTGGTGGCGCTGCCGGGCGCGGCGCTGACGGTCTTCCACATGGCCATCCCCGGCGGGCACGGCATCGACCGCTCCTGGGGCGGACACTGCCACCACCTCGCTCCTGCCGTGCCGTTCCTCGTCCTTGCGAGCATCGACGGAGCCGGTCGCGCGCTGCGGCTTCTGGCTCGTGCGCCAGGGGGCGGCTGGGTGCGCCGGATGCTGGTCGGGATTGCGGGGCTCGCCCTGGCGGGCTGGGTCGGCCTGGGAGCGCAGGCGTACATGGCCCGGCAGAACGTTCGCGTGTCGCTGGTTCCGTTGAACCCAGCCTGGGTGCATCCGGCGTGGGATCTGCTCGCCACCCTCCCTGCCGATGCCGTGCCGGCCGTGCCCAAGGACCTCGCGCCCGCGGTCGCCGACCGCCGCATCGCGTACTCCCTGGACGGCAGCCTGGGAAACAAGGCGCCCGAGGCCGGCCTGGGTGCAGCCACACACGCGCTGGTCGACACCCGACAGGAGGGCATCGAGCCCCGCGTTGCGAGGATGCCCGGCGTGGAGCTCATTGGCGCAGATGGACCGTTTCGGCTCTATACCTGGACCCCGGGCGCGAACGACCGCACTGCAGAGGCATCCCGCAGGGACAAGCCTCGGAAGGCCAGACCTTGGCTTGGTCCCTACAAGCGGCGGGACGACATTCCAGGCGTGCCGCCCTTCGAGTCGGGAAAGGTGCCGGAAGGCAGCCCGCCGCCCCCGAGCATCCGACTTCCCTGGTGAAGTGACGCAGGGACCCCCCGGGGGGTAGGCTCCGCCGTGGGAGGGTGCAGTGAGCTGGTTCCAGCGTCAGTGCAAGGGGCGCGATCCCGTGGAGGTCTCGAAGGAGCATGCCCGGTACGTGCGGGCAGCCGGGGTCGACCGCGCGCTGGATGAACTGGCCGGCCCGTTCGGTGTCCGTCGGTTCCTGATCCGCTGCTCCGTCAAGGGGGCAGCCGTGCGCCTCGACTCCATTGACGCGATGCCGCTGAGCTGGGGGGGCGGCCCGCCACCGGAAGACCCCACCGGGCGCGTATCCGGGCGCCTGGCCAGCGCGCTGTCGCGCCTGCATCGGAACATGGCGACCGGCCCCGTCTGGAACCGGGGCGCGATCTCCTATGTCCGGAATGCCCAGGGAGAGACCGAGGTCCAGCTGTCCTTCGACGACGATTCGGACGATGTGCGGCTCGACACCCTGCCTCTGCCGGGGCCGCCGGGGCATCCACTGGAGGCCCCCGAGACGGAGCACATGATCCGAGCCTGGGAGGGGCCGACTTCAGACCTGCAGCTGCGCAGCGCGGCGGTCACGCCGGACTGGGATGAGTGGGAGGTCATCGACGACCATACGCTGGTCCGGTACTGGGGCGGCGGTCCGGATGGCCCGCCACCCACGGACGTCCAGCGCTCCCGGTGCCGGACCCTTGCCACCTACGCGCCCCGTTGGAGCCGGTTCACATGGAGGACCGGCGCGCCGCTGTTCGACGACGCGGTGTTTGGCGTGGCGTATTTCCCGGCGACATTCGATGCAGCCGTCGAGCTTGCCCTCGTCGCGGCCGCGAGGCTCCAGGCCCGCTGGTTGTTCGTCCAGTCGTACGACGACGCGGGAAGCGTCCTCATGGTCGCGGTGTTCGACGGCTGAGCTCGGTCGCTTCGTTCAACGCAGGACGCCGGCGGACGCGAGCATTCGTGCGAGATGGGCCCTGGCAGCCGGCGCGAGGGTGTCCGAGCGGGCGAACATCCCCGCCCGCGACTGCGCGACGCTCGCGGGATGCTGCTGGAAGGTTCCATCTGGCAGGCGGAGGACGAGCAGGATCCGGTCGCCCGCCTCGAGGTCGGTCTGTTCACCGATGCGAACCACGGCCCTGCTCTCCCGGACCCGCAGCGCGACGCGGAGTGCCTGCGACGTCGACAGGGTGACCGCGACGGTGGGGGTTGAACCGGGGGCGACCATGACCGCGTAGCCGGGCGTCTCGGGCGCTCCACGCTGCGGCTGGCGTTCGCGGGGGGCGGTCTCGCTGTCGGACGACGCGGATGACACAGCGGGGAACTGCGCTTCTGGCAGCTGCGACTGGACCACGGCGAGCAGCCGACGGCGCTGGTCGGCAGAGTGGCCGGACCAGGTGCACGCATGGCCGAAGCCACGGCCTCGGAGGAGCCCTTCCTGCTTCCGGATCACGACCTCGAGGTCCGCGTTGCCTGCACCCGGGCCAAGGTCGACCCGCAGGTCATGCCGGGTGCCCACCAGCAGGTCCTCCCTGCACCAGAATCGCAGCTCCTGCTGGCCGACGGCGATTACCTCGCCGTCAACGAGGCCCATGTCGCCGTGCACCGTGACCGTGAGGGAGCGGCGGAGGTCATACAGGGGGGCTGGCGCTGACATCGACCCTCCCGGACGTGGTCGACCGGATGCCCGAGGAGTGTCCGCGATGGTGCCGCTCGGACGCAAGTTGGTCCACGTCATCCACGGGCCGGCTGCGGTTCGCTGCGGGACCCCTGGTAGCCTGTAGGGAAGCCGACGGGCTGGACGAGGAGGAAGGGTGACGCGTCAGAGCAAGCCGGCAGCGCGGTCCCTCCGCAGGGTGGGTCTCCTGGCGTGTCTGGCCGTCGCGGGCCTCAACGCCATCGCCTACGCGCATGCGCGCTCGTTCCTTTACTTCTCGTCCGACGGTCCACGGACGGGCCCGCCAGAGCACCTGGGCGCGGTCGCGCGCGCGAAGGTGGCCCTGACGGGGGTCGAGCTCCCGAGGCCGCTGTACCACCGGACCCCGGCGGATGTGGGCCTCCCGTTCGAGACCGCGTTCGTCCGGGCCTCTGATGGCACGCGCCTCGAAGCGTGGTGGGTGCCTGCGGATGGGCCCCCTCGGGGGCGCGCACTTCTGTTCCATGGCTATGGCGGCAGCAAGGACGAACTGCTCGATATCGCTGCGTGGTGGCACGAGCGGGGGTGGGCGGTCGGTCTGGTCGATTTCCGGGGTGGTGGCGGCTCGGACGGCGTGCGGACGCCGCGGGGGTGGGAGGAGTCTCTCGATGTCCTGGCGATGCAGGAAGAGGCCGGACGGAGGGGAGAGGAGCCCATCGTGCTGTATGGGTTCAGCATGGGAGCCGCTGCCATCGCCGGCGCGATCGGGCGTCACGGACTCCGGCCGGATGGCGTGGTCCTGGAAGC
>JAYYRS010000641.1:0-5822 GCA_036126975.1 Myxococcota bacterium | reverse complement strand
ACAGTGGGGATTCGGCCCGGTGAGTGCATTCGACCAGCACACCCGAGAGGTGCGACGGCTCCTGGCCTTCACGGCCGGATTCGGCTTGCTGGCGGGCGGCAGCTACCTGGTGCCGGGCACCGATGAGATCCGTCCCTGGATGGCCGGAGAGCCCGTACCGCTCGTCCATCTCGCACTTGGCGACCACACGTTGGTCGAGGCATCGCCGGGCGTGCTTGTCTCGCGTCCGGTCGGCGAAGAACGGTTCGCGACGTCGATGGTGGACTCGGGCACGCCGGATCCGCCGCAGGACGTCGCCCCCTCCCCTTCCCGCACGAGCTCCGGCCGCAACGCCCCAGCGATGGTCCGGTCGACCCCGCCCGCGCCGGCCACCGCGACGACCGCTGCCATCGCCGTCGCTCCGCTGCACCCCGAGCCCGCCGCGCCCCCGGCCGAGCCTGCCAGTGCCGGGCCCATCGCCGGGGAGCCCGACCCGGCAGGGACCCCGAACCCGCCGGAGCCCGCACTCGCTGCGGTGATGTCACCCGACGCAGGAGATCCCCCCGCTGCCCGATCCGCCGAGCCGACCGCGGGCATCCGGACACCGGGCGAGGCGACGCTGCAGGACCGCGGCGCGGCGCACGGGACCCCCCTGGAGATCCCGGAAGGAGCCCTGGACCGGTATTTTGCGAGCCTGTCCCTGGCAGAGGCCGGCGAGCCCGGGCACATCACCCGAGCCCTGCACTTCGGAGACTCCACGATCGCATCGGACGGCATCACGAAGACCGTCCGGAAACGCCTGCAGGGGAGATACGGCGACGGCGGGCCGGGCTTCCTGGCCGTGCAGGTCGACCGACGCTGGGCGGTGCGACCGGGCGTCCTGCGCGACACCAAGGGCGCCTGGAAGACCCTCACCATCACCTTTGGTGGCGCCGGCATGGGCTACTACGGGCTCGGCGGGACGGTGTCGACGGCCCGCGGGCCCTCGCGCAGTGTCCTCGGCGGCCTCAAGGTCGAGGGTGCGCGGCAACCGCTCGAACGCTTCGACGTCTTCTTCCAGGTCCAGCCGGATGGTGGCACGCTCCGTCTCTCCACCGACAACGGCATGACCAAGTCCTTCCAGACCGCGGCCTCCGACCATGGCGATGTCTTCCACCGCATGTCGGCCGAGGGCGCGAGAACGCTCACCGTCGAGACCGGTGAAGACGGTCCGGTCACGCTCTATGGCGTGGCGCTCGAGACCGCAGGACCCGGCGTCACATGGGAGACCCTGGGCGTCGCAGGCGCCGGCTCCGGGAGCCACTTCCGACAGGGCAAGAACCACATCGCCCGCCAGGTCGATCGGCGGAACCCCGACCTCATCGTGTGGCAGCTGGGTGGAAACGAGGTTGGCCTTCCCGTGCTCACGTCGGGCGACGGATCGAAGTACAAGGAGCGCTACAAGAAGGCGCTGAAGAAGGTCCTGGCAGGCGCTCCCAGTGCTTCCTGCCTCGTCGTCACCCCACTCGACCAGGCCGAGCGCTACCGCGGTCAGGTCCGCTCCAAGCCCAACCTGACCCGCATGGTCCGCCTGCAGCGGGACGCCGCCTTCGAGCTCGGTTGCGCATTCTGGGACGCGCGTGCGGCCATGGGTGGCCCGGGCGCCTTTGCCACCTGGGTGTCCGCCAAGCCGGCACTGGCATGGTCGGACCTGGAGCATCTCACGGGTCGCGGCCTGAATCTCATCGGCCACAGCCTCGCGGACGCCATCGAGGTCGCCTACGCAGACTGGAAGGCACGGAATCCCGCGCTCGTCGGCGCACCGGCCCTGGCCCAGGCCGGGCAGTAGGACGGGCCGCGGCGGCCCGCTTCGCGGCAGCCGCTTTCCCTTCGCGCTCCGACGCCGTACCCTGCCGCCATGCCTGGGACCCCGCGCCGAACCACGACCTGGAAGAAGGCCTCGTTTGCCGCGCTCGTGACGGTGATCATCCTCGGAGGGTGCGAGCTGGGGCTGCGCGGTGCTGGCTGGGGCCCCGCGTACCAGGCCGACTTCGCGGGCTGGCGGATGCCGGCAGACCTGGACGACCACATCATGGATCCGCCGAGCGAGCCGCATCGGTTCCGGGTCGACACCAACCATGCCGGCCTCCGGAGTGACCTTCCCGAAGAACGGACCGCCGGCGTGCCGCGCATCGCGCTCCTGGGCGACTCCACCGTCTTCGGTTGGGGTGTAGACAACGAGGATGCCCTACCAGAGAGACTCCAAGCGCACCTGCGCGCGGCCACAGGCACCGAGATCGAGGTGCTCAACGCTGCCCAGCCCGGCTACACGACCGCACAGCTGGTGGCCCTCTTCGAAGACACGGTCCTCCACTGGCAGCCGGACCTGGTCATCCTCATCGTCCCCCAGCACGACCACACACCGGCATTGGTCAGTGACTGGGAGCACTACGAGGGCAGCGGCGGACCCGTTTCCTGGCTGCGCGTCATGCTCGCGCGGCACTCCCGCATCTATCACCTGCTCTGGACCCGTCTCGCTGCGGTTCCGGGTCCCGATACGGCGAACGGAGAACTCCTTCCCGGTCCCGGCATCGTCCGGGTGCCGCGCGTATCCGACGACGAGCGTGACATCGCGATGGACCGTCTGCGGGTGGGGGCATCGGCCTGGGGGGGAGAGGTCGCGCTTGCACTCCTGCCGTTCTACCCCGACCTCCAGCACGATCCGTCCGAGCCGGGTGCAGACGGGCCCCACGTGCCATGGCATCGAGAACATTCGGCGGCGCGAGACATCCCGCTGCTGGATGTGCGCCATTGCTGCGGCCCGGATGCAGACGCGATGGTCTTCCCCTTCGACAAGTGGCACCTCAATGCCCGTGGAAGCAACGCCGTCGCACGCGCCCTCGCCGGATCGCTCGCGGACGCCGGCCTGGTCAACCGCTGACGCGCGCCACGCAGCGGCTCCCGGTGAGCGTGCGCGAACCGCGGCCCGACGCACTCATCTCGTAGGATAGCGGCCCGACCGTGACCCGATCGCCGGGCTTCGCCCCGGGCGCGGCCTGCACCCAATAGGTCTCGTACCGCGCCCACATGCCGTCCTCCTGCTGCGTTGGATTGCCCGCAGCTCGGCGCACGATGATCCCGCCCTTGACGCGCAGCGTTCCGCCGCGCCAGTCGACGGAGTAGTCGGAGTGGTGGAGCGTGAGGAACTTGACCCAGTAGTCGCGCTGTTCCCCTGCAGCCAGCTCATCATCGCCGCACAACGTCCCGATCCGGCCGTAGTCATCTCCGACGAACTCGGTCGGCGAGTCCGTGAGGCGTGGCCCGCAGCCGCCAAGTGCAGCCGCCACGCACAACCACACGCCCCACGATGCGGTCGCGTTTCCCATGGACGAGACACAAGTGCCCGGAAGGACGGGAGACAAGCCCGACCGCCCCTCACCGGCCGACGGCGGTCCGCGCGGCGGCGTCGCCCATCGCATCGAGGAAGCGCTCCGCGGACAGCTCGTAGCCACGCTGCGTCAGGTGGATGTAGTCCGCGCTCGCGAGGGCGGGCTCCTGCATGCGCCACGCCAGGATGGAACCGGGACCGCCCATCGCCGCCTGCCAGTCCCAGAAGGCGCAACCGAACTCCGGCGCGACCTGTCGCTGGATCCGCGCAACCTCTGCGGTCCGGCCCCAGATCGCATAGCGGCCCTCGCCCACACGGTTGACGCGATCGGTCGGCCCGGCAAGCACACAGGCGGCATCCGGGGTGGCCTCGCGCATCCGACGCAGCACGGCGCGCAGATCGTCCGCGTACCGCTCCATCGCATAGGCGCTGTCCGCGGCCTCGTTCGTGCCGTAGGCCAGGACGACCATGTCCGGTCGGAGTGCCTGCATGGACTGCTGGAAGAGCGTGCGGTCCCAGCGCAGCCACGACCGGGCCTGCCGGCCACGAATGCCGATGGCATCGACGATGACACCGGAGCCCGGGCGCTCGACGGAGACGCCGAGTATCCGGACTTCGCCATCTCCCAGCGGCTGCACCATCAGGCGATGCGGCCCGTCCGGGACCTCGACGCGGTGGTGCAGCAGCCGGGTCACCGCCGTGTCGGTGGAAATGGCGCGGGGCGGGACCTCATCGACGGTCACCAGCAGGGTGCCCCCGCCCGGCTCACCGACCGTGAAGACATGGTAGCGGCCGACGCGCCGACCGAGCGGGTTGGTGTGCGTGGTCTCGAGCCACCCGAACGCAGCGGGGTCACCGCTGCTCACGCTTGCGCCGAGACCGTAGAGACCATCCCGCCGGCCATCGGTCCGACCCACGAAATCGCCCCGCCATCCAGGCGAGTAGCAGAGATTCACGTCTGTCGCGCGGTACCGGGCCACCGGGTCCGCGGGCCAGAGGAAGCCGTGCCCGATGTCTCCATACCGCCCCTGCAACAGGCGACGGAGGTGGCCGGTGAAGAAATCGGCCTCGGTGTGGGAAGCACCGAAGACGCTGATGCGCACACGCTCCCGGGCTTCTGCGGCACGGAGGATGTCTCCGACATGCCAGAGCACTTCCGGTGTCCCCTCGAGTGCCCGAGGGGGCACCTGCTCCATGTCGAGGCCCTGCACCGCCCCCGTCGTGACGGCGGCCTGGGTGATCACGGGATTCGCGACACGCTCCGCTGGTGTCCATGCGGCACCCTCGAAGCTTCCCTTGCCGGCCGCCGCTTCTGACCGATCGTAGATGTCCTGGGCGGGGGCGGTTTCTCCCCGGACCCTCGGGTCGGTCAGCGATCGGTCCTCCGCAGCGATGCCGAGCGCCATGCCGCAGCTCATATCGGGCGGCCCGGAGGTGGCTTCGGGAACACTGAGCAGCACGGGCCGCACCTCGACGATGCGGTCGCCCCGATCCTCGACCGGTGCGGTCGGCAATCCACCCCGGCGCGCGGGAGCGGCCCCGACGAGCAGCAGGCTCAGGATCGCAGCGAGGCGTCGGGATGCACGCATGCGGCGGAGCGTACCAATGCCCGGGGTGCGTTGCAGCAGCCGCCTGCCCCGATTGGTCTAGAATGACGTCTCCTCCCGGGTGCCAGCATGCGACTTCCCCTCGACACGCTCTCTGGATTCCTCTCCCGCTCCAGCCTCTGCGCAGGGTTCACTCCCGCAGACATCCACACGCTGGCATCGTGGTTGGAACCGCTGGAGGGGGCCGAAGGCGATGTGCTGTTCGAGGAAGGTGCACTTGGAGCGGCCGTCTACGTGGTCCTCGAGGGGCACGTCCGGATCGAGCGCAGGATGCCCACCGGGCCGGAGCACGAGCTCGCTCTGCTCGGACCGGGCGAGCTGTTCGGAGAGATGTCCCTGGTCGACGGGGCCCCCCGGATGGCGACCGCGACTGCGGACACGCCGCTCCTGCTCGCGCGCCTCGGCCGACCTGCCTTCGAGTCCCGGCTGGAGAACGGGGACCCCGTCGCGACCCGACTGCTCCGCGCGATGGCAGCTGCCCTGTGCGCCCGGCAGCGCGAGCTCACCTGGCTGCTGCAGGAGATGGTCGACTTCAAGCAGGAGGGGGCGTCCATCGACAATGCGGTCACGAAGATGCTCCAGCGGCAGGTCACCTGGCACTGATGCGGCCGGCGGCGGCCTGCAGCCGGCGACGGCTCGCTACCCCACGACCGGACACCAGATGGGCAGGCTGCTCGGCTCCAGCTGGATGGCGCCGTCGGAGCCATGCATGCCGGTCACGGTGAACGTGCCCCACGCCTCGGCCGCGTCGACGTCGTGTGCCTCCATGGTGAAGGTGACCGTGTCTCCCTGCGCCGCATCCGCTGTGAAATAGAACCCGCTCCCACCGGCTTCCTCCTGCAAGGAGGCCCGCGCGCTGGTGTCTGCCG
>JAYYRS010000640.1:0-5490 GCA_036126975.1 Myxococcota bacterium | reverse complement strand
GTAGACGTTTTCTTGCGTGGCATGCAGTCACGCGACCAGGCCTGAGCTGGAAAGCTCAGGCTCCCTCATCACGAAAATCATATTTGAACACCCCACTTTGGAGGTCCCGTGAACATCGGAGTCTGCCTCAAGGTCGTGCCTGCATCCGACACGGCCATCAAGGTCGCTGGCCCGGACGCCGGCATTGACGATGACGCTGTCAACAGCTGGGTCATCAACCCCTACGACGAGTTTGCGCTCGAAGAAGCAGTTCAGCTCAAGGAGGCCAACAAGGCTTCGAACGTGACCGTGTTCACGATCGGGGGCAAGAAGATCGAAAAGCAGATGCGCGAGGCTCTCGCCAAGGGCGCCGATGCAGCGGTGCGGCTCGAAGACAGCGCCTTCGACGGGTCCGACAGCCTCGGCGTTGCTCGCATCCTTGCTGCGGCTGCCAAGGCGGAGGGTGTCGACCTTCTGTTCTTCGGCAAGCAGGCGATTGATGGAGACAATGCACAGGTCCCCGCGATGGTGGCAGAGCTGATGGGGTGGCCCCAGGTCCTCGTCGTCGACAAGCTCGAGGTTGAAGGCGGAAGCATCAAGGCATGGCGCGATGCAGGCTCCGGGTCGAAGGAAGTGGTCGAGAGCCCAGTGCCAGCAGTCATTTCGACGGACAAGGGGCTCAACGAACCCCGGTATTCGAACCTGCGCGCCATCATGATGGCCAAGCGGAAGAAGATCGCTGTCAAAGGCGCGGGCGACCTCGGGCTCGATGCCGGCCAGGTCGGTTCTGCCGGCGCCTACGTCAAGCTCTCCAACTGGGGCATGCCGCCGGCCCGTCCGGCTGGGCGCATGCTCGACGGAGAACCCGCACAGCAGGTCAAGGAACTTGTCTCCCTCCTCCGCAATGAGGCCAAGGTTCTCTGAACCGGCACGCTAATCCTGGAGAATGATATGGGTAACGGAATTCTCGTTATTTGTGAGCATGACGGCGGGTCGTTCAAGAAGACCGCATTCGAGCTGCTCGGCAAGGCCAATGACCTCGCGTCCGGCAACGTGAGCGCGCTGGTCGTAGGCGCTGCTGACGGAGCCAGCCTCGGAGCGCACGGTGCGTCCAAGGTGTACACGGTCGCGGGCGATGGATTCGGTGGCAATGACGTCGCCTCCATGGTGGCAGCGGTCCAGGCGGCCATTGCCGCCGCCGACCCTGCGGTGGTCCTCGCATCGGCATCTCCCCAGGCCAAGGCATATCTGCCCCGGCTTGCGGCACGGCTGGGGCTCGGCCTCGGCGCCGAGTGCACCGACCTCCGGGCGGAGGGAGGCGCCATCGTCGGGCGCCGTCCGATGTACGCGGGCAAGGCCTTCGCGGACGTCAACATCTCCTCCTCTCCCGCCATCTTCACGGTTCGGCCCAACTCGTTCCCGGTGACTGCCGGGGCGGGAGGCGCAGCCGAGGTCGTCGATGTGGCGGCGGCTGCTCCAGAACTGGTGGCGAGAATCGTCGGGCGTGAGGATGCCTCGTCCTCGGTCGCTGACCTGACCGAAGCGGACCGAATCGTGTCCG
This sequence comes from Myxococcota bacterium, assembly GCA_036126975.1. Lineage (GTDB taxonomy): Bacteria > Myxococcota_A > UBA796 > UBA796 > UBA2385 > JAYYRS01. Next base: position 3,950 of record JAYYRS010000640.1, on the reverse strand, counting down.
GTGGCCGGTCAGTGAAGTCGGCGGAGAACTACGACAGCGTCATCCGCCCGCTGGCAGCCAGCATCGGAGCGACCCCCGGCGCCAGTCGGGCTGCCGTCGATGCCGGCTACGCGCCCCACAGCCACCAGGTCGGCCAGACCGGCAAGGTGGTCAACCCCTCGCTGTACGTCGCGATGGGGATCTCGGGCGCGATCCAGCACCTCGCCGGCATGCGGACGTCACGGGTCATCGTTGCGGTGAACACGGACGCCGAGGCTGCGATCTTCCAGCACGCCACGTACGGCATCGTGGGCGACCTCTTTGCCGTGGGGCCCCTCCTGCAGCAGGAGCTGGAAGCCCTCGACTGAGGCAGGTGGGCACCACCGTGCGCCGCGTCTCCTGGCGATACAGGAGCCGCGGCGCACCTGCGTTTGTGGCGGTTCGGCTGTGCTATCGTCGGGGCCCGGCAGGAACGCCTCTCCCATGTACGGCTCATCTCCGCCTCCGCATCCGATCCCCGATGAAGCTTCCCTGCTGCGCGCGATTGCCCATCTCGACGAGGCGGGCTCCGACATGGACGTTGTTCGTCTCGTGGAGTGGTGGTCCGACCACGAGGCACCGCCCCTTCCTGCCCTGCTCGCAGAGGCGCGCGCGTTCCTGCGCCTCTTTCAGGTAGACCGGGCCTGGATCCGCATCAAGGAGGTCCTCGCACAGGACCCGGACAGCGTAGAAGCACTGGTGCTGCTGGTCGAGATATACGTCCGCCGAGGCTGGCCGGAGCGGGCCGCGGAGCCGCTCGAGCGCCTCGACGACCTCGCGCCGGGTCACGCCGGGATGGATGCGCTGCGGGCAGCGGCTGCGGGGCCGGTCGTCGCGCCCCCATCGGATGCGCGCGAGATCGAACGGTCGGGCGATGCTGCGCGGATGCTCCCGCTGGTGGAGCATTATCTCGCGACGGGAAGCGTCCTCCGCGCACAGTCCCTGCTCGAGCGCCTCCATCGTGGTGGCGCGGGAGATGAGCCTCGGGTGGCGGCACTCCTCTGGGGCATCCGGGGTGAGTATCTCGACGGCTCGGACGATTTGGAGCAGCTCGTCTCAAGCTTGGGTGTCGCGCCGGACCCGGAGGAGTGGGCGGCGCGCGACCACACCGAGAGCGTGGCCGGACCACCGGGCCGCGTGGGTGGCGCGCACAAGGTGGAACGCCCCGAGGGAGCGCAGGGCCGCATCTCGTTTCCCGCCCTGTTCCGGCAGGCGTCGAACCCCGAACCAGCGCGCGCCGAAGAGGACGAGGTGACCGTGGCCGCGGTCATGGCGGACCGTCACGAACTCCAGGACCCACCCACCCATGAGTCACTTGCTGGCGAAATGGAAGGCGACGGCGATCCCGATTCCACACAGGTCCTCGACATCATCGGTTCCCATGCCGGGCAGGGCGGCGAGCCGGCGCCGTCGCGCGATCCCCTCCGACGTCCACTCGATTTGCGGAGTCTGCAGGCCCTCCATCCAGAAGACGGAGAAGCATCCGACACCTGGGCGGACGATGCGGACGACGACCTGGTCGTGCTGATGCGGAAAGAGCCCCTGGGGGATCCGGAGACGGAGCCCACGAGGCACCGTCTCGTCGGCGTCATCGAGAAGGTGCCGGTGCCACCGCCGTTGCCGGAGGGTCTCCCTGGCGAAGATGAGGAGACACCTGCCGTCTCCCCGGCGGTGGTCGCGCCGCCTCCCTCGGCGCCCGTCGCGTCCAACGAAACGCCGTCGCACAGAGCAGGCGGCCGTCGCCAGAGGCTCGCGCAGGCGGTTGGTGTCGGCATCGCGTTGGTCACGCTTCTTTGGTGCGGCGTCCGGTACATGCAAGGTGTCGCGGCGGACGGCATTGTCGATGAAGTGCACCGCGCAGTGCTCCTGTCGGATGCTGTGCGGTTGCGGAGCCTCTCCCGCAGCCTGCGGGAGCAGGTCGACAAGGCCTCGGCTCCCGCCGGAACACTGGCCGCGGAGCTGGCGCTTGTCGACTCGGTCCTCTACCGGGAGCACACGGGAGGACACGGTCGCCTCGTGCGCGCGCGTGACGCGTTGGCCATCGCTGCGGGCTCGCGCGCCACTCCGAAAACGGAGCTGGCGCTCGCCGAGGGCGCGCTTCGATGGGCGGAGGGAGATGGTCCAGCGGCCACGGATGCGCTGCGGGATGCACCCGAAGATTCCCTTCTCCGGGCACGGATTGCGACCGAAATCGCATTGGAGAAGGGCGACGCCGAGGCTGTCCGCGCGGCCTGGATCTCCCCAGAGCGGCCCGCATCAGCGCCCTGGCTTGCTTCCTTGGCTCCGGGCGTGGCGGCGGCATCCATGGGACCCGAGGCGGCTGCAGAGGAAGCCAGACGGCTGCAGGGCCTTGGGGACGCGGCGCTCGTTCCGGTGTTGGCCGACGGCTGGACCGGTGCGGCACCCGCGGCGCGCCTGAAGGCGATCAATGCTTTGTTGTTGCGGGCGACGACGATGCCGGCCCAGCAGACGGCGCGGCTCGGGGCTGCGCGCGCGCTGCTCCTGCTGGAGCTCGGCGGCGGCGATGCGCGCGCTGCTGCAGAGGAGACGGTGCGGGAGGCGCCCCAGAGTGCGCCTGCCTGGTTCGCCGCAGGCGCGATTGCACTGCACGACGGACGGGTCCGGGAAGCCCTCGATGCGTTCACCTCCTGTGCGGATGTTCGTCCGGCGGATCAGGCATGTGCGCGGGGTGGGGTCCAGACGCTCATCGAACTCGATCGACTCGATGAAGCAGCCGCGATCGCACGTTCTCCGGAGACCCGGGCCTGGGTGGCCGCGGAGCGTGGAGAGCCGGCGGTGGGAGCCGACGGGCCGCTCGGCGGCTACGCCGCAGGCATCGCCGCCATCGACGAACCCGTGCAGGGGCCTGCCGCGCGGCTCGCCGAGGTCGTATCCATGTTCGGTGCATCCGCTTCCGTGCTCGACCGGCTGCTGGCGCCACGTGCAGAGGCCCTGCGCTTGCGACTGCTCGGCGACGACGCCGATGGTGGAGACGTGCGGGCGCTCATGACGTCGGTGGAGTGGGACCCGATGGTCGCGGTCCATCTCGCCGCCCTTGCCGAAGAGCGCGGCGAGACAGGCCGCGCTGCCAGTCTCCTGGCAGCGGGCGCGCTGCGTTCGCCGGAGAGTGCTCGGGTCCACCATGCGCGGGGACTGCTGCTCTACGCGCCGAGTACGCTGGATGAGGCGCGAAGCGCATGGCGTCGGTACCTGGACCTCGGGCCGAGCGGGCCTCGGGCAGACCGGGTGCGGGAGCGGATCGGACGCTGAGAGTCGGCCTCCAGTCAGGGGCTTCAAGACTGTCGCGCGCTGGCCTGCCGCCGTGCTTGACGTGCAATTGCGTTGCGGGTACGTTGCGCGTCGCTCGCAGGAAGGTGCTTCGGCTCCGTGGTCCTGCGCTCTACCCATCCTGAGGAGACAAGACCATGACGCTTCGTACCCTGACCGCGCTGCTTTCTACCGGAGCACTCGCGCTGAGCCTCTCTGCCTGCTTTGAGTCCGACAAGGAGGACGACACTGGCGACGACGGCGACACCGACACCGACACCGACTCCGACGAGGACGAGGACGAGGACGACACCGACTCCGATGAGGATGATGAGGAGGACGTCTTCGAAGTGGACGCGCTCTACCTCCAGTACGAGGTGACGCTCCGCGACTACGAGATGGTTCCTTACCTCTACGACGGCGAGGAGGTCGCGGGCTTCGTGTACTTCTGGTTCGTGAACGCGGATGACTGGGAAGGCACTGACGACACCACCAACGGCTGCATCGTGGCCTACGAGCTGTCCGATATCGCCGGTACGGCGGATGCGGACCTCAACAGCAAAGCGTGGTGGGGCTGGGAGCTCGACACGCTGATCCCGGCGGCCGAGACCGATGTCACGAACCTCGTCGGCTGGAGCGACAGCTGCGATGAAATCGGAAACCTC
>JAYYRS010000639.1:0-9072 GCA_036126975.1 Myxococcota bacterium | reverse complement strand
TCATCATGACCGGTACCGGCCGGGCGGAAGGATCCAGTCCGATCGAGGATGGCGTCTACGCAGCCCTTGTCGAGATCCGCGACGGTGAGGCGAACGTCCTTGACGAGGTCTCCGATTCCTACGACCAGTACAACCTGCACGCTTTCGCAGTGGGTGCAAATGACGACGAGGTGTTCGCCCTGCTCTGGGCGGAACTCGATACGAGCGACGACCCCATCATCGAGCTCTCCGCGACGGGCGTGGACGACATCGGCATCGGCCTGGGCGGATTCTACGCCTACGACGCTGGATATGACGGCGGCGGCGGCGGAAACTCCTTCGTGTTCTTTGGCGGCGTCGGCATCTCGGCATTCGATGACGACGAGGACGGCGTCATCGATGACGAGGACAACTGCGAGCAGGTCGCGAACCCCGACCAGGAAGACGGCGACGGCGACGGCATCGGCGCCGCCTGCGACGATGACGAGGGAGGCGACGTCGGCGGCGATGTCGGCGGCGACGTTGGCGGCGGTGGTGACACGGCTGGCGGCGCCGGAAAGGACCTCGAGCTCACTGCGTGCGGCGGCTGCAGCGGTGCTGGCGGGGCAGCCGGTGGGGTGCTGGCCATCGGGCTCGCCGCCCTCGCAGCGCGGCGACGCGAAGACTGACCGGACCCGTCAGGGAGCCGGTGGCAGCTCCAGTTCTGCTGCGTCCGCACCCCCACGTCCCGCTTCCCGCACCTCGGGGAAGTGAAGACCGAAGAACTCGGTCCGCCGCCGGCCGCGCTCTGCGACCTCGGCCGCGGACCGCGCATCGAAATACAGTTGTCCGCAGCGAGAGGAGAGGACGAGCTCTGGCGTGGGCAGCGGCGGATCTTCATCAAAGCTCTTGAGCAGGTCGGCCAGCTCGTAGTCCAGCAGGCCTGTCGCACCACACGGCAGGTGCAGATCGAGGATGTAGGGGCCGACCGGGATGAGCGCCTGGGTGGCTCTCGTGGCGAGCACACCTGTCTCCTGCCAGGCGCGGAGGCGGTCTGCACCCGATGAACCCTCTGGGACACGAGAGACCCGCATCCAGCCCTTGGCGAAGACCCGCTGGTCACGGGGGTTGAGATCGATGCGCACCATCCATGACTGGTAGGAGAGCTCCCGACAGCGCGCAGCCGTGCCGACGGGATCCGCCCGCCAGGCGGCGAGCGCTGATTCCATACCGGGACGGAGCAATCCGGACGGCGTCCCCCGGGATGGGTCCTGGCAAGGAAGCCCGGCGGGTGCTCGTTCCAGATACGCGGGCGTGACGCTCTCGTAGTGCGAAAACGTCCGGTCGAGCCGCGCCGCCCAGCCCGCGGCGTCGTCCGCGAGGTCCTGGCCCGTCGCGACAGGCAGAAGAAGAAGAACCAGATGCATCAAGACGACTCCTCGGGAGGTCTCCACCCTGCGAGGAAGCGTCCAAGCAGGTCCAGACGGTCCTGGCCCCAGATGAGCGCGCCGTCCTGCAACTGGAACGTGGGGACCCCACATGCTCCCGCGTCCCGCGCAGCGCCGGTGTTGTCCCTGAGCATCTGCTTGACCGCGGGCTCCTGGGTGCGTGCACTGATCGCCGCGCCATCGAGCCCCGCCTCATCGAGGACCGCGCGGCAGACTTCCGGTTCCCCGATGTTGCGGTCGTCCGCCCAGAGCGCACGATAGAGCGCCCCGGTGGCCTCCGGCGCGACGAGGCAGGCGCGCAGGGGCAGCACGGTGCGGACCGGAAAACAGGACGGCCAGCGCAGGGGCACGCCCCAGCGTGCTGCCCAACTCCGCAGATCCGAGGCCATCCAGCGTTGCTTGGCGGCACTCATCGCGAGCAACGGCACGTTGGGTGTACCGATGTCTCGGAACAGTGCCCCCAGCAAGATGGGCCGCCACTCGACGGTCGCGCCATGGTCCGCAGCGACCCGCTCGACCTGGGTGCTCGCGAGGTAGGAGAACGGGCTCGAGAGGTCGTGGAAGAACGAAAAACGTTGTCCGGTCGCGCCCGAAACCGGGGCCGGGTCGCCCCGCGCTCCACCCAAGGCGGCCTCCACGAAGTCGACGCGGTCCGCGCCCCACCACAACCGCTCCCCGACCCGCCACGCAGGCACGCCGAACACCCCGGATGCCGCCGCGGCCTCCGTCGCGGTCGCCAGCGCACCATGACCCGCATCCTTGCCCACCAGCGCCGGGTCGACCTCCGCGGAGGCTGCAACCTCCCGCAGCACCGCCCGGTCCGCCACGTCCCGGTCGCCGGACCAGTACGCACGGAGCAGGGCCAACGCCAGGTCCGGAACACGCTCCTCCGGCGCGATCGCGAGCAGTTGCATCGCATCCGCAGAGCCACGGGGGTGTTGGGATGGCCACTTCAGGGACAGCCCCCGTACTGCTGCTTGCCGCAGAACGTCCTTCCGACCCATCGCGGCACGGGCGGGCGCCCATTGTTCCTGTGGGATCGGGTCCTCGCCGCTGGCGCGGATCAATCCAGCAAGCGCCACGGGACGCCAGCGAATGGTGGCGCCGGTCCGCGCGGTGAGCCCCGCGACGGCCTCCGCAGCCAACCAGGACTGGGGGCAGACGATGTCGAAGAAGAAGTCGGCCTGCATGCCCACAGCCTATCGCCAACGGCGACCGGGTCCGGGTGCGCGATGCCAAGGCCAGCAACGGTCCAGCGGCAAATCCGGTCGGGAAGGGTACATTTTCCTCAAGGTCCCCAAGACGCGGACCGTTCGTGGGAACTGCAGACGCGCCAAGCCGGGAGGCATCCATGAATCGACGTCGCCAGTACCGCGTCACCGCCGAATTCGAGAAGTACGTCAAGCTGGAGCTTCTCGGACCCAAGGTCCATGCGACGCGCGTACGCCTCCTTGATCTGTCCAGCGGAGGATGCGCTGTCGAGCTGCCCCGGACTGCAGACGGCCTTCTGGCCTGCCGCGACCTCGTCGACCTGCGGGTGACCTCAGAGCGCCTGCCGGCTGCGCTCGACATGAGCGGCCAGGTGGCGTGGATCAAGGGCAGTCCCCGGGCCCCCCTCGTCGGCCTCAACTTCATCAACTGGCGACAGCATCGCATGCTGCTTGATTCCGACCTGAAAGGCCTCTTCAACGAGCGGGAAGCCTTCCGGGTCGCGCCAGACAGCCGCCGGCCGATCTCCATCGAGCTTCACATCGGGGACGACCAGCAGTCCACGATAAAGGGCGCCGTCCGGGACATATCCGTGCTCGGAATCGGCGTCAGCGTCGGCGCCAGCGAGCTCCCCCACGACACCGAGCTCGACACGGCCACGGCGCGCTTCGTTCTTCCCGACTCCACCCAGTCCATCGATGCCCCCGTCGAGGTTCGCTACGTCCGGTCCGAACCCGAGCAGCGCCGCGCCCATGTCGGTTTGCGGCTCGCTGCACCCGACCGGCTCCCGATGACCGCGCGACGCTCGCTGCAGCGGTACGTGATGGGACGCCAACGCGCGCTGTGCCGGATGGGCGTGCGAGAGGTGGCCTGAGCAGCAAGGCCGTTGGGATAGGCTGCCGGCATGCCAGCGCCCATCCCGACCCGGAAGGGCAGCGTCCGCGTCGACAAGTGGTTGTGGGCCGCGCGCTGCTTCAAGACACGAACCCAGGCGAGCAAGGCCTGCGACGGCGGGCACGTACGGATTGACGGCGTGCCGGCGAAGGGGTCCGCGAAGGTCAAGCCCGGCATGCATGTCGACGTGCTCTGCCCCGCTGGACACCGCCAGCTGGAGGTCGTGGCCCTGGCCGAGAAACGGGGACCGGCCGAGGTCGCCCGCGAGCTCTACGTCGATCACACGCCGCCGCCGGAGCCTCGCGAGCGGCTCGAGCCCATCTTCACGCGCGAGCGCGGGGCAGGACGGCCAACGAAACGGGACCGACGGATGATGGAGATCCTGCGTGAGGACGACTGGTGACCACCCCACGCCCCATCCGCTGGGACATCGCCGGGGCTGGCGTTGCAGGGCGAGCCCGCGGACGGGCCATCCTCGCAGACCCGGATGCCACGCTCGTGCGGGCCTGGCGGGGAGACCCGGCCGCGCTGGGTGTCGAGGCTGCTCCCGAGTTCGATGCTCTGCTCCGCGACGACATCGACGCGGTCGCAATCTGCACACCCGACGACACCCACCCCGACTTCGCCCTCCGTGCGCTGCGGGCCGACAAGCACGTCGTCTGTGAGTACCCGCTCGCGGGCAACCGGTTCGATGCCGCGAGGCTCTACGACCTGGCCGCGTCGCGGGCACGCATCCTCCACACCGAACACATCGAGCTCCTCAGCGGCACGGCCCGCTGGTTGCGCGGCCGGGTTCTCGGGCGGAAGCTTCTCGGCGGCTCGGTACGGTTCACCGGCTCGCTCCGACCGAACGCCTTCGGGGTCGCCCATGCCAACATCGCCCGACTGCAGCGTCTGATCGACGTGGTCGGCGAACCCGGGAGCCTCGCCGTACGATTCCGCGATGAGCACCATCTCCAGGCAGTGCTGCACTATTCGGGAAACCCCGACCGGTACGATGGCATGGCGGAAGTGCATGTGGACTTCAGCCACGGACCGGACCTCACGCGACGCACGGAGATGGTCCTTGAGCTTTCGGATGGCACGCTGATGCAGCTCGGGCGGACGATCCTGGAGCGGGGGATCCCTGTGAAGCTGCCCAGCGCGGCAGGGCTCTTCGCTGCCGACCATGCGACAGCCATGGCGTGCATCCGCGGCACGGGGCTGCCGTACGCAGACCGGGAGAGGGTGATACTCGGTCTCACCCTGGCGGACCGGCTCGCCGGCGCACCGGTCACGGGCGGTCTCCAGCGCCGCGGGCTTCCCATGCGAGAGCTGTGACCGAATCGGACCGCGCAACGCATCTGCAGATGCCTCGCGCACAGCCCCGCCACGATTGCCGCCTTCCTGACACACCCATCGCAGCGACACCGGGAGCATTGGGGCGACTCATGAGCGCATTCTTCGTCATCCTGCTTGCCTGCACGGGCCTGCCTGAACTCGAGCCATCCGCCGAGGCGGCGCTGCGCGTGCCGGCCGTCGCTCCATCGACGCCCCGTGGGATCCGACGACTGGACGCAGAGCTGGAGCTCATCCGCGAGACCCATGGCGTACCCGCGCTGGGCGCAGCGATCGTGGACGGCACGGGCATCCGAGCCCTCGGAATCGCCGGGCGTATCCACAGCGGGGACGACGCGATGCCCATCGTCGACGCAAGTCCGTGGCACATCGGTTCCAACGGCAAGGCCGTGACCGCCATGACCATCGCCCGCCTCGTGGAGCGCGTGATCCTGTCCTTCGACGACACCGTCGGCCGGCGACTCTCCGACCTGCCCGTTCATGACGACTACAAGAACGTGACCCTCTACCAGCTGCTTCATCACACCGGCAGCGTGCCCGCGAATACTGGCCGCATCCAGGCCTTTCGGCTGCAGCGCGAGCCCTACGCTGCCCGACCGCGGGCCGCGCGCCGGGCCGCACTCCAGTCCAGTCTCGCGGCGGCGCCTGCCTTCGAACCCGGCGGGACGTTCATGTACTCGAACCTCGGCTACACACTCGCTGGTGCCATGGCCGAGGCCGCTGCAGACGCACCGTGGGACGCATTGGTGGCGGCAGAGGTTCTCGACCCGCTCGGGCTCACGAGCGCGGGTTTCGGTCCTCCAACCGGCGACATCGCCCCCTGGGGTCACAACTTCCTCGGCGCCATGCCTCCGGGGCCTTCAGCAGACAATCCCCCCGCTCTCTCGCCTGCCGGGACCCTGCACATGGCTCTCGTCGACCAGGCCACGCTCGTCCATGCCCACCTGACAAACGGTGCGCTCCTGGACGGATACCTCTCTCCCGACAGCTGGGAGCGCCTCCACGCCCCGGGACCGAACGACTATGCAATGGGCTGGACCCAGATCGAACGCGACTGGTCGGGGGGACCGTTCCTGACCCACGACGGAAGCAACACCATGTGGTACGCCCGCGCCGTGGTCGCTCCGGGCATCGACCGTGCACTGGTCGTGGTGAGCAACCAGGGACCACCGGCCGGGGCCGATGCCGTTCGAGAAGCAGAGAGGCTCCTGCGCACGTTGTCGCTCGACTGAAGGTCCGAGGACGATGCCGCGGTTCCCGCGCGGCCATGCCGCCAGGCGAGCACGCCCGGACTTCCGATCCGCGGCGATGCCATCTCGCGGGCAGGGCACGCACTTACCGGTGGGGACCGCCTTCCTTCCGCGCTAAGATGCGGGGACCGCCCCCCAGCCTTCCCTGCCCCGCCCGGAGCCCCCGTGCGCGTCCTGCTCATCAACCCCGCCATGAACATGAAGAAGCTCGGCCGCTTCGCCGGGCTCCTCGAGCCCATGCCCTGCATCGGCCTGGCCTACATCGCGGCGGCGCTGGAGCAGCACGGTTGCTTCGTACGCGTGATCGATATGTTCGCCGAGAAGCTCTCGGGGCAGGAGGTCATCGACAAGACCGAGCGATTCCGGCCCGACCTGGTCGGGATGACCGTCCTCACGCCCTCCGCGCCCGTCTGCAGTGAGCTCGCAAAGCAGATCCGGACCCGTCTGCCGGATGCCAAGATCGTCTGGGGTGCCATCCATGCAGACGTCTTCGCCGACGACATCATCCGCGACGGCGACGCCGACTTCTGCATCCACCATGACGGCGAGGAATCCATCGTCGAGATCGTCGATCAGATGTCGCGGGACAACCCCGACTACGCAAGCATCGACGGAATCTCCTGGGCAGACGATGACGGCCAGCCGGTCAAGAACAAGGAGCGGACCCTCAACCGCGACCTCGACGACCTTCCCTACCCGGCCTGGCACCTGTTTCCCTACCATCGCTACGGCCTCCTTCCGTTCGCGGACTTCGCCAAGCCCGTCCTCACCATGGCGGGCTCGCGGGGGTGCCCGTACCGCTGCGACTACTGCTCGCTCATCAACACCGGGGGGAAGGTCTACCGCAAGCGGGACCCCATCAAGATCGTTGACGAATACGAGTACCTGGTCGACCGGTATGGCGTGAAGCAGATCGGATTCATCGACCCGATCTTTCCGCTGGTGAAGAAGGACCTGAAGCCCTTCTGCGAAGAGATCGTGAAGCGCGGACTCGACAAGAAGTGCCAGTGGCTGTCGGAGACCCGGGCCGACCGGCTGGACAAGGAGACGGCCGACCTCATGTACTGGGGCGGCTGCCGGCGCGTGCTGATGGGAATCGAGTCCGGCTCCGACCTGCTGCTCGGGAACGTCAACAAGAACATCACCACCGCGAAGGTGCGGGAGGGCGTGGCCAACGCGAAGGCCTCGGGAATGCAGACCGTCGGCCTGTTCATGATCGGCATGCCCGGTGAGACCCCCGAGATGACGAAGGAGACGGTCGAGTTCGCGGTCGACCTCGATGTCGACTTCGCAAAGTTCGCCATCACGGTTCCGTTTCCCGGCTCGAAGCTCTTCACCGACCGGTGGCAGAAGGACCTGTTCCGCGACGACTGGGAGAACTACACCACGTTCAATCCGGATCCCGACCGCCTCATCTACCATCCGCAGGGCTACGACCCTGACCATCTCATCAAGATGCAGTCCTGGGCCCTCCGGCGGTTCTACATGCGGCCGACCCAGATCAAGCGTCAGATGGTCGATCTGCGGACCATCAGCCCCAAGATGCTGCTGTACGGGCTCTACGGCATGGCCGTCTGACCCTTCGCGTCCGCCGTCACTGCCGGAGCCCGGACCGCACACACGCGGCAGACGTACAGGCATCGCTTCCTGCCCGCCGACGCCAGCCCGCATGTCCGCAGTTCGTCAGGCGGGGCCGCCCTCCGGTTCCCGCGCGTCTCCGCCTGCATTACGGCGACCGCCCGTCCTTCTCCGGAGCCCCTCGATGGCCCATGATCCGAACGATATCGGCACTGCCCTCACCCCGTCGGCCACCAAGGTCCTGTTCCTCGGCTCCGGTGAACTCGGCAAGGAGGTCGTGATCGAGCTCCAGCGACTCGGTGTCGAGGTCATCGCTGCTGACCGCTACGCCAATGCGCCGGCCATGCAGGTCGCCCACCGAGCCCATGTATTCTCGATGACGGACGGCTCGGCGCTCCGGGCCCTGGTCGAACGCGAGCAGCCTGATCTGATCGTTCCGGAGATCGAGGCCATCGCGACCGAGACGCTGGAAGCGCTCGAGGAGGAGGGCTTCACCGTCATCCCGACGGCGCGCGCGACCCGCATCACGATGGATCGTGAGGGCATCCGCCGTCTCGCGGCGGAGAAGCTCGGACTGCTGACCTCCCCGTACCGGTTCGCCGGCAGCCTCGAGGAGTTCCGAACCGCCGTCGCAGAGATCGGCGTGCCGTGCGTGGTCAAGCCGGTGATGTCCAGCTCGGGGAGGGGCCAGTCCACGGTCCGGGAAGCCAGCCGCGCGGATGCCGCCTGGCAGTTCGCCCAGGATGACGCACGGGGCGGTGATGGTTCGATCCAGCGGGTCATCGTCGAGGGCTTCGTGGATTTCGACTACGAGATCACCCTTCTGACCGTTCGCCACGAAGGAGGAACGAGCTTCTGCGCACCCGTCGGGCACCGGCAGGAAGGCGGCGACTACCAGGAGAGCTGGCAGCCCCAGCCAATGACCACCGCTGCTCTTGTCGAGGCCCAGCGCATGGCCGAAGCCGTGACAAACGCGCTTGGGGGAAGTGGCCTCTTTGGTGTGGAGTTCTTCTGCAAGGGCGACACGGTCTGGTTCAGCGAAGTGTCGCCCCGTCCCCACGATACCGGCATGGTCACCATGGTCAGCCAGGAGCTGTCCGAGTTCGCCCTGCATGCCCGTGCCATCCTCGGTCTGCCCATTCCCGAGATTGCATTGCAGGCACCTGGCGCGTCAGCAGTGATTCTCGGACACGGCACGTCGGACAGTCCGCGCTTCCCCGGTGTCGTCGAGGCCCTGCGCGTTCCCAGCTCCCAGGTGCGCATCTTCGGCAAACCCCAGGTGCGGGGCGAACGACGACTCGGGGTCGCGCTCGCCACCGGTGCCGACGTCGATGAAGCGCGGACACGAGCAGCGGACTGCGCCGGACACGTGACCGTCCTGCCCTGAGCGAAGGCAC
>JAYYRS010000638.1:0-8702 GCA_036126975.1 Myxococcota bacterium | reverse complement strand
ACGCTGCCGACCTCGCCCAGGCGCCGACCGTCCCCGTGGACATCTCGACCTGGCTGATGTGCAGCATCGCGACCGCCCAGCTGGACTCGCTCGGTCCGCTCGTGGCGGAACATACGATGGCCCGCGCAGTCGGTGCCGTGGCGGACACCCCTCTCTCTCCCGACCCTGTCCTCCGCTTTCCCTGGCGGCGGCTCGCGCGGACCGCCCTCGCCCGACCGGCCCTGGCGGGTCCGTTGCGCGACCACCTCCGTGCACAGCCCGTCGTGCCACCGGGCTGGTGCTACGCGCTGGGCCTCATGGAGTTCGCCACCGGCAGTCCGGCCCGTGCCCGCGGCGCAGCCAAGGCCCTGGAGGCGAGCCACGCGGCCTGGCCTGAGGACACCGAGTCGTTGTGGCTGGGGGCACTGCTCCGCTGCCGCATCGGGGATCGGGAACGCGCGATCTCCGACATCGGACGGCTGATGGGCCGGATCGAGCCGGGGACCCCGGCGTGGCTCGCGGGGGACGATGAGGGCCCTCGACCACTGGAGCACCATCTCGTCCGCGGACTGCTCGAGCTCGATGATGTCGACAGCGCAGCGGAGCTCGCTCGTGGTGTGACCACGCCGGCGCTCCGGGCACGGCTGCTGCAGGAGACGGGTTCCGTGGCCGTGCATGGCGGCGACCGGACCCTCGCGGCTCTCCTGGCCCAGGAGTCCCTTCTGGCGAGGGAAGAAGCCGCCACGGAAGCATCACCATCGGCCCCACTGGACACCGACCTCCCCCCGCTCATCCGGCTGCTCATCGATTCTGGAGAGGCGCCCACGGCCCTGCAGGCCCTCCAGCGTGCGCTTCGCCGGGGCGAGGCGACACCCGACAGTCTCGCCCTGCCGCTGCTCGCGAGCCTCTCGCACGAACTCGCGCACGATGCTCCGCTCACGGAGGCCGTGCACGGCGCGTTTCGCACGCGGCTCGACCGCATCGAAGAGCCCGCCGCGGCAGCCCGCCTCCTCTGCAGCTGGATCACCCACCAGGACTGACCCGGCCCGCAGGGTCGGTCATCGCCAGCGGGCGCGGGACCGGACGACTACAACCACCGACTCGGGCTGCCAACGCCTTCATCCACGCTGAGGACCTCCATCCCGGGTCCGATGTGCACGATGGTGGGGATTCCCCAATCGGCCTCCACATACGGCCAGAGCTGGTGGCTGGAGTCATCGAAGACCGGGACGGTGCTCATGCCGTAGTTGCTTTCCCAGCTCTGCAGGTCGCTCTGGGACGGCGCGCTCCCCGATGAGTTCTCGAAGAGGATCTCGATCATCTGGAAGCCGCGCTCCCCGAAGTCGTCCTGGAGCGACTGCGCCTCCGCTGCGAGGGCCTGGCAGGGACCGCACCACATCGCGCCGAACGCCAGCATCACGTGGTTGCCGCAGAAGCTGTAGAGGTCCACGGACTCACCGTGCTGGTCCGTGAAGGCCAGATTGGGCATGATGTCCCCCGGCGCCCACATGTCGGCGTAGTCGTTGTTCGGTCCAGAGGGAGACGTGGCTTCGGGGAGGTTGTCGCCACACGTGTTCACGTTGTAGCCGCCGGTGTAGTCCCTGGCGTACGGGTCATCCGACCCTCCCGAGCCGCCGGACCCGTCCGAACCGCTGGAACCTCCCATTCCGCTGGAACCTCCCATTCCGCTGGAACCACCGGGACCGAATCCCGCGTCGAACGATCCGGAGCCGGTGTCGCCATCGTCATCGTCATCGTCATCGTCCTTCTCGGTGCAGGCCGAGACCAGGGAGAGGGACAGAACCGGGATGGCGAGAAGGAAAGACAGGCGACGCATCGGCGCTCCAAGGCTGTGGTCGTCCCTAGACCGTGCCACGAACCGGGGCCGGTTGTGGCCCCTGCGCGTCAAGAACTCGAAAAGCGGTCCGTCCGGACCCGCTCGGCGCGCCCATGGGCGCGCCGAGCGTTCCTCGAGAGGGGACCCGACCGCCGGGCTCTCCGACCAACACCACCGTGGCGATGCCTCAGTCGGACCGCGGCGGGAGACCGGCGGGAATCGTCCCTGGCGTATGGCGGACCGGCGGGCTCCGCTTCGTGGCTGCACCGCCGCCGGGCTTGCCCCCCCGTTGGCTTCCCGGGCCACGCTGCGACTTCGGCTCCCCCGCAGGCGCAGGACCGGGGGTCGGAGGGCTCGGAACCACGGCACCGCCACCGGCGACGCCTCCGCCACCGACGACTCCGCCCACCGAGCCGTTTCCGGGCCGCCCCTGGGCGCGGGCCTCCCGTGGCCCGGCGGCCGTCTTGCCCCGCTGCAGGGGCGCCTTGACCTTGGATGGACACTGTTCCGGTTTCCGTGCAAATGCCTCGACCTGGCGTTCGCAGGCATCCTGCACGGCTGCGTTGCCGTCGCAGGCACCGATGCTGTCGCATTCGACGCTCGCCGCGAGCCAGAAACCCACCTTGCGTGGGAAGGCCGATGGCTGGGCCGCCACGCGTGCGACCTCCTCCTCGTCAACGCCCTGGAGCTTCCATCGCTGCATGGCGTGACCGGTGCAATCCGCCGCGTGCTTCCCGGCGTAGAGCCGACAGCGCTCCAGCTGCGTATCGATCAGGTCAGAAGGGCGGAAATCAAGCAGCTCGAAGGAGCAGTCGGCGTTCTTGTCACACACCTCCAGCAGTGTCTCCATGCTGAAAGAGGAATCCGCGTTCATCTTCCCGGCCACCCAGGCGTGGCGACACTCGCCTTCCCAGTCCTCCGCCAGACCGCAGACGCGATTGACCGAAGCGACGTCGGGAAGGCCCCCGGCGATCTTGTAGAGACAGTAGCCAAAGGCCTCTCCCGGCAGAGACCGATAGGCGTCGCACTGCGGAATCCCGGACGGCTCCCGCTCCACCGTGGCGGCCAATGGCTCCCCGCCCGGGGTGGGGTCCAGCTCGGCAGCGGGGCGTGGAGACCCGGAGATGGCCAGCGTTCCAGCGGCGACGATGCCGACAATCGACAGAGCGGCGCCTGCGCCCACGGCGGTCTGGGAAGCCATGGACGCTCAGCGCTGCAGGTGTGGAGAGGACAGGCGCCGATGGCAGTAGGACTTGTCCCGGCCCTCCAGCAACTCACACAGCGCCTGCCCCTTCTCGACCGGGAGCTCGTCCACATGCTCTGCTACCCAGCCGGAGACGGCGGCCCCCCGGATCATCGGGTCGCTGATGCGCGATGCGTTCCGCGCGACCTCGTCCGGCTGCGAACCCGGGATGGCCCGTACTTCATCATGAACGCACCGATCCCGCTCCATCCCCGCCTTGGCATCGCAGCCGGTGGAGGCCGCCTCGGAGGCGGGTCCCCCCTGCCCACACCCGACCGCGACGGCGCCAGACAGGCCGAGCGCGAGCGTGGCGATGCAGAATGAGCGTGTGGCGTGCATGGGAGAGAACCTACCCCCCCTCGGACCCCGCGTGCAATGGCGCCGCACCGACTATGACGGAAGGTGATGGTCGAGGAGACGAGGCAGGCGATCGATCAACGCATCCCGACAGGCCCGATAGGCCTCCTCTCGCTCGTGCTGCGGCGCACAGCTGGGATCTGCGAGCGGCCGCGAAACCACGTCGTATCGTCGCGGGAGCCGGGGGCGGCGGTGCTCCAGACACAGGCTCACGACGAGTTTGACGTCTTCCATATCGATTTCCAGCATGCTCCGCGCGCGCAGCCCTCCGGACGGGATTCCGGCTTCGTCGAGCACCCGCCGGACCTCTGGACGCACGTGGCTGGGGCGCGCACCTGCCGCCCAGACCTCCAGGTCCGGACGGACGTGTCGGGCGATGGCCTCGGCGAGGGGCGCACGGGCCGCGCAGGCCTCACCGATGAACAGCACGGCAGCCATGGCGCCTCCATTCCCTCCCCTAACCCAGGTCCGGCGCGTGGTAGCGTCCCGGCGGAGGGCCGAATCGATGCGCACGAAAGCGCTCCTGCTGGCGCTGCTGTTGAGCAGCTGCGACACGAAACCCGGGGACTCGGCCCTGCCGGGTGCTCCGTCGCTCACCATCGTCGAACCACCGGACGGCGCGTGGCTCGACGAAGGCGCGGAGGTTGTTCTCCGCGCCGTCGGTCGCGACGCCACCGGCGCGGAGATCGAGCTCTCCGACCTGGCCTGGTCCACCGGGTCCTGGGCCGTGGAGGGCAATGACCTCACGGTCACCGACATCCCGCCGGGGAACCAGACCCTCGAGGCGCAGGTCCTGATCGATGGAGCGGTCGTTTCAGACAGCGTGGACATCTCGGTGTTCGCGAGTGGCCGACGCTGAGCCCATGGTGCTCCTCGACCTCGCCCTGAGCTGGGGACGCATCGGGGTCGTGGGCTTCGGCGGGGGCTCCGCCATGGTCCCGCTGATGAAGGCGGAATGCGTGGACGGTCGGGCGTGGTTGAGCGAGGACCAGTTCCTCGACATGCTGGCCACGGGGTACTCGCTCCCCGGACCCATCGCCGCAAAGATGAGCGTTGGCGTCGGCTTCGAAGCCGGCGGCGTCGCTGGCGCCATCATCGCGTTCGGCGCAGTCATGGCGCCTGCGACGGTCCTCATGCTTGGCATGGGGGCCGCCCTGGCGCGCTACCGCGAGGTCCCGGCCCTGACGGGCGCGATGCGGGCGGTCAAACCGGTCGTGGTCGCGCTGCTCGCCTGGACCGCACTGGACCTGGCACCGAGCGGCATCCGGGACTGGAAGGCGGGTGCGCTCGCCGCCGCTGCGCTCGCGGCCCTGCTGCTCAAGATCCACCCAGCAGTGGTGCTCGTGGCCGCAATGGTCCTGGGCGCCGCGCTCATGCGCTGAACAGGAGGGCATCCCCATGCCGCGTCCGTTCCCTTCCCTCCCGCCCCACCAGCGCGGAACGGTCCAGACGTTCCGGCATGCCTCGGTCGCCCTTCAAGGCAACCCGTGGGCCGATCCGGCTGAGCGTGATGTGCATGTCTACCTTCCGCCGGGTCACGACCCGTCGCACCGACGCCCCGCCGTGCTGCTGCTCGCTCCCTTCTCGGGTACGGGCGAGAGCATGCTGGCGCGCGGGCTGACCGACATCTCGATGGCCAACCGCATCGACGCCTTGATCGCGACCGGGGCGTGTTCCCCGTTCATTGCCGTCATGCCAGATGTCATGACGACCCTGGTGGGGTCCCAGTTCGTCGATTCCGCTGGCATCGGAAACTACGCCACCTGGCTTGCAGACGAGCTTCTCCCTGCAATCGACCGCACGTTTCCCACCACGGGGCGCTGGGCGGCGTGCGGTCGTTCCTCGGGCGGATTCGGCGCACTGCATCTCGCGATGTCCCATCCGGGTCGACTGCACGCCGTGGCGAGCAACGCCGGCGACATGGGCTTCGACCTCGCCTACCTGGCAGAGATTCCGGGTGGACTCGGGCCGGTGCGGGCAGCCGGCGGTCCGATGGCGTATGTGCAGACGTTCTGGAAGAAGGACCGTCTCGGAGGCGAAGACTTCGCCGCCATGAACCTGCTCTGCACCTCCGCGGCCTACGGCGAGGAGGGACAATCGGAGGAGGACGGCTTTCCCGCGAAGCTGCCGGTGGACTGGCAGACCGGCGAGGTGGATTTCGCGCGTTTCCGCTCCTGGCGGCGCTTTGACCCGGTCGCTCGGGCGAGGGTGGACGACGGGGCTGCGGCAGCCCTCGCCGCGCTCGACCTCGTCTACCTGCACGCAGGCGACCGGGACGAATACCATCTCCAGCTCGGCGCAGCGCGCCTGGCCCGCGTGCTGGCAGACCGGGGGATCCCACACCAGCACGAGACCTTTCCAGGCGGCCATCGAGGGACCTCCTGGCGGTTCGACGTCAGCCTGCCAAAGCTGGTCGGAGCGCTCGAGGGCTGACGCGCGCACGCGCGCCACCCGCCACACGCGCCGTCCTCGAACGGCCGCGATCCGAGGCTTCACACCAGCAGCACGGAAGCCGGTTTCGACGCATCCTTCCCGGCCGTCGCGGCCCGGACGTCGAGACGACTCGCGCGAGAGTGGTTACCGACCGCATGTCCGGAGGTCCCCATGTCCGCCGATGCCAGTGCCCGCCTCACCGAAATCCTTCAGCTCGGGCCCGGTCCCCGCCTTGGTCCCCTCGTCTCCTTCGCGGAAGAACTCGCGGCCGCCGACGCCCCTGACGGTGCCACGGTCGAGACGACCGTGGACGCGCTCGTCACGCTCCTGAACCAGTGCGTCGGCAACGGCAAGGACCGCCTCGCCCTCGGGGTTGCACTGGCACGGCTTGGCGATCCGAGACTTCGTGCACCCGCCGACGCCGGCTACTGGGTCGACGTACAGCTCGATGATGGTTCCACCCTGCAGGTCGGTCGCTTCCATGTCACCACGGCGGAGTTCCAGGCCTGGGTGGACGCAGGCGGCTACGACGCCGACGAGAACTGGAGTGACAACGGCCGGGAATGGCGGGACAGCGGCGCCCCACCCTGGTCCGACCTCGCCGCGAAGGACGACGTCGCACATCTCGTCGTGGCCAACCAACCCATCGCTGGGCCCACCTACTGGGAAGCGGAGGCCTACGCTGCGGCCCACGGCGCACGGGTGATGACCACCGAGGAGCACCGGTGGGTGATGCGGGGCGCAGCCAAGCGTCCCTACCCCTGGGGCGCGCCGTTCGGCGACGGGAACGCCAACACGCGTGAGGAGGCCCTGGGAGGACCCTGCGCCGTCGGCTTGTACCGGTCCGACCGTACGCCGGAGGGGGTCTGTGACCTCGCCGGCAACATGGGGGAATGGCTCGGCGACGAGATGGACGGGAAGCGCAAGCTCCATCCTGGATCCTGGGCCCAGCCGTCCATGGCCGCATGGGCGAAGGCGCTCGAGCTCGCGGCGCCGGATACGCGCTCCGGTGACCTGAGCTTCCGCCTCGTGCGCACCCCGTCCTCCTGAGCTCCCTGTGGGCGAAAAGAACCTCCAGCAGCTATTGAAGACCCGGGATCCTGCCTGGCCTTCGCTGCAGTCGAGGCTCCAGCGAGCGGCCAACCACGTCGTGGTGCTGCCCGCAGATCCCCTGGATGGACAGCGTGCCGTTCAGGCCCTGCAGAGCGGCGCAGAGACCACGCTCGGAGCCCTGGCCCTGCACTGTGGTGGGCTCCCGGTAGACGGAGGGTGGTTGCGCATTCTCGGCGCGGGGAACCAGCGCCTGCCAGGCTCTCTCCTCGACTGGAACGGGCTGGGAGACCGCGGCACGATCCGCACCGTCCAGGGCGCACTCATCGTAGCTCACGACGTCATCGGCGGGGTCTTTGCCGTCAACGCTGGAGGTCTGCCGGGACCGGCGGGACAGGTGGCCTACTACTCGCCAGATACCCACCGCTGGGAGGAGCTCGGCATGGGCTACTCCGCCTGGCTCGCGTGGGTTCTCGACGGCGACCTCGCGGGATTCTACAACCACCTCCGGTGGGCAGACTGGGAGGACGACCTCGCGGTGCTGCGCGGAGACCAGGGTGTGCACCTCTGGCCGCAGCCATGGATGCTCCGGCCGTTCGACCCCGATGATGCTGCGCGACGCATCGTGCCCGTCGAGACCCTCTTGGAGCTCGCATTCACGGGACGGGCTCCCGCCGACGGCCCGAGCCACTGATCAGGAGCCGGTGCTCTGGTACCCCCGCAGCGCCATCCGCCACACCGCAACCCCCCCACCAAGCGCCACGATGCCGGCCAGTACGGGTGCGGTGAGCGCCACGGTGGGAATCCGGCCGAGCGCTGCGGCGCCCGGCACTGCCGCCACGAGCCCCATCGGTACGACCGTGAGCAGGCCCCATGCGAGCCATCCCGGGAAGACATCCAGCGGGTACCGCGCAAACGCCGCCGCCTGGGACGCGAGGCCCACCGTCCTCCCACGATGCGGGATCCGCAGGCCCACCGCAGCCACCACAAGCATCATGCCCCCCTGCAGCGCCGCCCCACCGAATACGGCGCCCACCAGCGCGACCCAGGTCAACGCTGGCATGGGCGGCAGCCCTGCTGACGCGACCGCGACCATCGCGCAACCGGCGAGCGCGAGGGTGAGGTGACCCGGCACCACCTGTTCCGCCAGCATGGCAAGCAGCGGGTCGACAGGCCGAAGCAAGAGCCTCTCCAGGTCGCCGGTCATCACGTAGCGCTGGTTCTGCGTCCAGAGTCCATGGAAGGTGGCCTGGGCGACACCGCTCGCGGCCTCCGCGAGGCCCCACACCAGCAACGCCTCGGTGTGGGACCACCCGCGAATGTCGGGGACCGGCGTGAAGATCGCCCAGAGGAAGACGAGACCGAGCACCGCGACCAACAGGTCGCCCAGCCCTCTCGCGAGCAGGTCCGCCGGGTCGGCGACAGCGGACCGGAGACGGGCAGACAGCAGGGGGAGGACGGCACGCACCGCACAAGCCTGACACGGCAGAGACCGTCCGCCCAGCGACGAACTGCTCCGCGTGGATGTCGCCGACCGGACGGCATAGACCCTCCCCCGCCAACGGCGAGGACACAATGAAGGCGCAGCGCATCACCGATCTGCTCCAGGGCGCGTGCGCCGTGGGTGAGGAGGTCGTCATCGAGGGCTGGGTCCGAACCCGGCGAGACTCCAAGGCCGGTCTCTCCTTCGTGGCCATCCATGACGGCTCGTGCTTCTCGGCCATGCAGGTCGTCGCCCGACCGAACCTCGGGAACTACGCGACCGACGTGCAGCGGCTCACGGCAGGTTGTGCCGTCCGCGTC
>JAYYRS010000637.1:0-2585 GCA_036126975.1 Myxococcota bacterium | reverse complement strand
GCCCGAGCGGCTGCCACGGTTCGTCGGTGGACTGCTCACTTGGACGACCGTGGGTGCGGGCGCGCTCGGTCTGGTCATCTGCGTCGCGGCACCCGCCGCCCTGCCGCGTGTCACCGCATTCGAGACCGGAACGCGCGCACTCGCCAGCGAATTCCTATGGGAGCTGCTCCCGTTCATGGTGCTCACATCCGCTGGGGCGGTTCTGCGAGTGGCGTGCGAGGTGCACGGCCGGTTTCGCGTCGTGGCGGTCACGCCACTGGTTCGTGCCGGCGTGGTGATCGCCACGACCTGGGCGCTCCTTGGTCCCCTGGGTCCCCACGCACTGCCCTGGGGCCTGGTCGCGGGCGAGCTCGTCCAGCTCTTCTGGTGGGGCGCATGGCTGCACTGGACCGGGGTCCGCATCCGACCCGACCTGCGGCTCGATCCCGCGGTCCGACAGGTCGGGCGCGATCTTGCACCCATCCTCGGAGGCGAAGTCCTGGTCGCGTTGAACCTCGTCGTGGACAAGGCGTTTGCAGGCACGCTGGAGTCCGGTTCCGTCGCCACCCTGGAGTACGCCGATCGGGCCCGCGTCATCCCCCAGACGCTCCTCGAGAGCACGCTGGTGATGGTTGCCTATGCCACCTGGTCGAACCTTCGCGCCTCCGGCCGGCTGCACGAGGCTCGGCGCGCCGTGGACCAGGCACTCCGATGGACGCTGGCGCTCTCCGTCGCCCCGGTCGCGGGCATGTTCATCGGGCGCTTCGTCCTCGTCTCGCTGCTGTACGAGCGGGGCGCCTTCACTCCCGCGGATACAGCCGCCACTGCCGGTGTCCTCGCATGGTACCTGCCGGGTGTCGTGCCGAACCTCCTGGGCATTCTGGCGGTCCGGGCGCACGTGGTGGAGCGCAATCTGCGCCTCGTGTTCGCCCTCGGTGCCGCCTCCCTGCTGGCAAACGCCGCCTTCAATGCGGTCCTGATCCAGCCCATGGGGCTGGAAGGCCTCGCGCTGGCGACAACCCTCAACATGGTCCTCGTTCCCGGCGTGTACCTCGCCTTCCTCCGGAGGCATCTGGACAGCCGCGCACGGGAATGGGCGGTGGTGCTGGGTGTCGCCGCGGCCGCCGCCAGCATCGCACTGTTCGTCGAACTTGGACCCGGTGCACCGACGTCGCTTCGCGACCCTGTTCTGTGGAGTTCCGCCGTTGCCTGCCTCGCACTGCTCGGACTGGCCTGGCGCGTGACCCGTCCGACATCGGAGCGGCCGGATGCGTGAGTTCGGTACTGCGCTCGCAAGCGCGGGTCTGGCCACGGTGCTGCTGACCTTCGCATTCATCGACCTCGAGTTCGCGGTCGACCTCGGTTCCTGGAACGCAAATGCACCGCTTGCAGACATCGCAGCCCTGGCGATGCTGCCGCTGGGCATGTGGTCGGTGCGAACGGGAGCGGGCACACCGATGCCAGTTGCTCCCTGGGCGCTGCTCTGCGTTGCCGCCCTGCTCAGCCTCGTAAACGCCGCAGACCCGCTCGAGGGAGCCCACTTCGTCCTGCGCAAGGTGCTCTTCCCCGGCATCGCATTCGGTGTCGGTCTTGCAGGCCTCGTCTCCGGTCGGATCCCTCCCCGGACCACGCGGAAGCTGCTGGTCATGGGCCTGGGCCTGACGGCGGCGGTCAGCGTCGTCACGAGCACCGGGAGACTGCTTGCCGGAAATGCCCTGTGGTGGTCCCGGATTGAAGGGCTCACGCCCAACCACAAGACCCTGGCGGTGGCACTCGCCGGGAGCCTGCCGCTTGCGCTTGGCATCGCGACGGGACCCGCCGGTCGGGTCCGGACCGCAGCCCGCGCGGTCGGGGCGCTCGCCGTCGTGGCGATCGGCATGAGCATGTCGAAGGCTGCCTGGCTCGGCGCTGGCGTGGGCATCGCGTGGTTCGTGCCGCGCCGACGCCCGCTCGCCGCCCGGCCCGGCGTGTTGGCCCCGGCACTGGCACTGGCGCTCATGATTCTCGCATCGCTGCCGCTCGTGACGGGGTCGCGTGCGATGCTGGATTCCGCGCGTTCTCGACACTCGCTCAACATCCGCGCCTGGAAGCTCTTTCGCGCGCACCCGATGCTGGGATCCGGCGCGGGCGCAAGCACGACGTTCGAAGCCGTCACGTTCCCCGACTACCGCGTCAATGGCGTCGACGCGCACGGCGTCATCCAGAAGGTCGGTGGAGAACTCGGTGTCTTCGGACTCGGAACCTGGTTCTGGTTCACGGGTGCGGTGGGCGTCGGGCTGTGGCGACGACGGGAGCCGATGGGCGCGGGACTGGCATGGGGCGCGTTGGGAACCTTCACGACCCTTCATGTCGAGCTGTTGTTGAGCACCGAAACCTTCGCCCCGACGCACTGGGCACCGCTCGCCGTTGCCTGGGGGCTCGCACATGCGACGGAGGAATCCTCGTGAAGGTCCTGATGGTGAACACCTTCCACCATGCGCGCGGCGGTGATGCGACCTATACCCGCGGGCTGACGCGTCTGCTGGAGAGCGCCGGGCACTCGGTCGTGCCCCTCGCGATGCGCCATCCGGAGAATGACCCATCGCCCTGGGAGCATCGGTTCCTGC
>JAYYRS010000636.1:0-5128 GCA_036126975.1 Myxococcota bacterium | reverse complement strand
CGGGGCGGGAACGACTTGGGTGTGGCCGCTGGACGCTGAGCAGAGGAGCACCCCACGCTGGACGCACTCGGGCAGTGCTCCCGTTCTCGCGACACCGCTCGTCACCAACGATCGGGTATTCGTCGCCACGGTCACGAACGTCGTGTACGCGCTCGATCGCTCGTCGGGAGAGCTGGTCTGGCGTCATGCCCAGAAGCTGGACCCGGGGCGTTCCGCGGAGCTCGAGCTGTATGGATCGCCAACGCCCACGCTTGTCGAGGGGCTGCTTGTGACGGGCTTCAGCGATGGCACCCTGGTCGGGCTCACTCCAGAGGAGGGTGAACTCGTCTGGCAGCGCCGGGTGGGCGAGGGGCAGTACCCTGACATCATGGGGGCCGCGCGTCCGCACGGAGGGGATGTGATCGTCGCAGGCTACACCGAGCCCCTTGTCGCGCTGGACCTCATGTCCCGCAACGTCCGCTGGCGGGTGGATGCGGGAGGGGCCCAGCCTGCAGTCGTGGGTGGAGGCACCGGGGAGGCACCGGCGCCCTTCTCGGTCGAGGACCCGAATGCCGGATTCGTCTTCCATGGCGGCGCAGATGGCCGCCTTCGCTGCCTGGACGCATCGACGGGCGGAGCAGTCTGGGAGTGGGACAGCGAGACACAGACCGCCCTCACGTCCCCGGTGCCCACGCCTGCGGGGCTGCTGGTGGCTGCCTCCGGCGGTTCGGTCTACCTGGTCGACCCAACAACCGGCGAGGAGCGCTGGCGCTGGCAGCCGGGCTACCACCCGTCAGGCGTCACGGTGCCGCCGGCAGTCCAGGGCCGCCAGGCCGTGGTGGTGACCAACGCGGGATTTGTCGCCAGCTTTGTCGTGCCCTCGGATGATCGCGGCCGCACCGCTGGCGCGGGTGCCGTGGGCTGGTATCCAAGCCCATGAGCGAGCCGCGCGACGAAGACGCTGAGCAGCGGGAGCCCCACCGCGAGGGTCGGGGGCCGCGTCTGCGCGGGTTCGCGCGTCGAATTCTCGGCGAGGGCGACGACGGCCGGGACCCGCAGGGTGAGGAGCGGGAACATGAGCGGCGGGAAGCACGCGCAATGCTCCACTCCCTGCTGGAGACAGGCGACAAGGCCCGCATGGAGATCGTGCGTCTGCTCGCCCGCGAGATGCGCAGCTACCTGGAGGCGCTGGAGCTTCACAAGGACATCCATCACCTCCTGACCAACTACTCCCTGGAGGTCAACGCGAGCTTCCACCTGAAGCCCCTGCCAGAGGAGCAGAAAGAGGCGGCCACCGCGCCTGGTGTCCGTGTCGGCCTTCGCCCCAAGCCTGACGGCGCAGAAGCAGCAGAGCCCCCGGAACCCGACCAGGATTGAACCGGGGCGCGGTCCGGGGGCCAGCCGGCATCGCGCGCGTGTCCGCTCCAGCTGTTCGAGCATCGCTGCATTCGTGAACCGGTCGATGTGGGGCGCGGATGGCCACAGCCTGTGGGGCGTCGCGGGCGCTTCGCCGGTGGACAAGGCCCCGGAGCAGGGGCGTTGCGAGGCAGCCCCGATGCAGGACCCCTGCCTCGGTTGGCCGTTTCGCCACAGGACCGGTTACCCGCCCGGCATGTCAAACCTCCTCTGCCTGTTCGCCGCGGTAGCACTCGCCCAGGAGCCCGCGGTCGACCTCGTCGCCGCGACGCCGGGAGACCTTGTCTCGGGCACGTCGACCACGACAAATCTGTGGGCGACCGCCGACACGAAGCTTCGCCGGACACCGGCGGCGGACGGCGCGATCGTGGGCGACATCAACACCGGGGACAAGGTCCAGCTGGTTGTTGCAGATGGAGACCAGTACCGGGTACTCCGGGGTACGCTGGTGGGCTGGGTAGCGGCAGACATGGTGTCGCAGATTCCCCCTGCGCCCGCCGGTGGTCCGGGCGGCATCCAGCTCGGCGGGGCCACGCCGCTGACCGCTGGCGATTAGGGGCCGCCTGCTCCGCCAGTGGGATCCAATGCTGCTGGGTCGATGGACATCGGCGGCACACGGAACACGGTCAGGCCCCGGACGCCGGCGGGGGCCCGCCACCCCAGCAGGATCTCGTAGCCCGGCAGGGCGTCCGCCTGGCCGACGTGCAGGCTGCACGGCCTGGCTGGCCGGCCCAGGGAGCCCGCTGCCAGCACCCTGTTGCCGCGCATGACGCGAAGGGTGACGGCGCGGTCGGTCGCGGCGAGTTCCACCGTTGCAGACGCCTCGGCGAAGGGGCGCGCCATGGTTGAGGAGACGTCTGGGCAGTCGCCGAGCAGGGGGATCCACCGGTGGAGATCGGGTGGCAGCGCAGCCGGCGCCGTTCCTTCAAGCGGCCGCACGCCCGGTCGGGGATCGCCTTCTGCAGGAGCGACGATCAGCTCGCCGGTCCGCCACCAGGCCCGCAGACCCGGCTCGGCCTCGTCCGCCGCGACGACGAGCGGCGGGGCCGCCAGCGCCACGGTGAATGCCAGCAGGGTCGTCGACATGCCGGGGGGCGTATCCGGGACCAGGCGGCTCCGCCCGGGGTCCCGCGGCGCTGGTTCCGCTGCGCGGATGTTCGGATGTAGGGTGACGCTGAAGACGCTACGGACCCCGTCTCCGTGGTTCCGTCCGTGTGCCGTGGCCTCCTCCCAGGTGCCCCGTGTCCTCCCTGTCCCTTTTTGCTCGAGACCTGACGGTCGCCACGCTGGCGAGCGGTTCCTCCGGAAACTGCACGTACATCGGCGACGGCCAGGCGGGTGTCCTGATCGATTGCGGAATCAGCACGAAGCAGATCCTGCTGCGGTTGGACCAGCTGGGATTGAAGGATGCGCCAATCGACGGCGTGCTCATCACGCACGAGCACAGCGATCATGTCGGTGCAGGCCGCGTGCTGAGCGCCCGCCTTCGCAAGCGGACGGGACGCCACGTGCCGTTCTACATGACCGCGGGTACCCGGGGCGGCGTGAAACCACAGAGCATGCCGGGAGCCGTCGAGGTGATTCGCCCGGCGGAGCGGTTCCGCGTCCGACATCTGGAGGTGGATCCATTCCCGGTCCCTCACGATACGGCCGACCCTGTCGGCTACCGGGTGGCGTCCGGCGGGACGTGGGCTGGCGTCGTGACGGACCTCGGACGCCCGACGGCCCTGGTGACGGAAAAGCTCCGGAGCCTCTCCATCGCCGTGCTCGAGTTCAATCATGACTTCGAGCTCCTCATGGGCGGTGCCTACCCCTGGCCACTCAAGCAGCGGATTCGGAGCAGCCACGGCCACTTGTCCAATGCGCAGGCGGCCCGGTTGCTCGAGGACGCGCTCAGCCCGACGCTGCAGCATCTCTCGCTTGCCCACCTCTCGGGGGAGAACAACCGGCCTGCACGTGCGCTGCAGGCGGCATCACGAGTGCTGCGCGACCACGGCGCGCTCGGCCGGGTGGCTCTGCGGGTCGCGGACCAGACCCATCCCGGACCGGCGATGTCGGTACCGGTGCGGGACTGACGCGCGGCGCCCGGGTCGGCCGTGACCCGCGCGGGGACTTGCGGTGTCAACCATCGCGACCATCGAGGTCCCGCGCATGCGGCACAGGTTCATCCGTTGGGAGACCGCAAACCGGCCGGGGTTGCGGGTGGGGGAAGCCGGGGGCACACTTCGGGCCTCGGAGGGAAGATGCTCGTTCTCCTGTTCATCGCCTGCGCGCAGCATGCCGGGGGTCTGGAGACCGCTGCTGTCGCATCCGGTGCGCACGCGGTGCCACGTCCGCTGCACGCTGCGGTCGATGCGGCCCCTGGCAGCGCCGCGGCACTGCACAAGGCGGCGGTCGCAGCAGCGCAGGTGGGCGACCTCGCGGAGGCGGTGGCACTCGCCCGGGAGGCCTACGTCGCTGAGCCTGACCGACGGCGACATCGCTACGTGCAGCTGCTGGAGTCACGTCTCGCGGATGCCGGTGGGGTTGCTGCTCTCCCCTGAGGGCCGTCCCTCGGGCAGGTCGGCGCCGAACTCGATGTCCACGGCAGCTCCCGCGCGGATCAGTGCGTGGCGGGGGTGGACGAGCCGGGGCGGTCCGGCGGCGTCGAGCAGGGGCACGCTGGTCACCTCATTGCGGTCGAGGCAGACGAGTTCCCCCCAACGGCCGGCGTCGATCAGTTCGACTGCCTTGACGCCGAAGCGCGTCGCAAGCACCCGGTCGAAGGGCACGGGGCTGCCTCCTCGCTGGATGTGGCCGAGTACGGTCACGCGGCTCTCGACGTCGATGCGTGCTTCAAGCAGGTCCGCGAGATGGTTCGCCGCGCCGCGCTTCCTCCGGCTCTGGCCCGCGGGGAATGCTCCCTCCGCCACGACGATGATGGTGAACTGCCTTCCCTGCTGCTGCCGGCGACGAATCTTCTGGACGAAGCGATCGACGTCATACGGCAGTTCCGGAATCGCGATGCAGTCCGCGCCCCCCGCTACACCGGCATACAGCGCGATCCAGCCAGCGTCCCGGCCCATCACTTCCAGAAGCATGACCCGGTCATGGGCTTCCGCGGTTGTGTGCAGACGGTCCAGTGCATCCGTCGCCACGTGGACGGTCGACCAGAAGCCGAAGGTGAAGTCGGTGGCGCCGAGGTCGTTGTCGATCGTCTTGGGTACGCCGACCACGGGGACCCCGTGATCAGCCATCAACCGCGCAGCGATGCGCTGGGTCCCATCGCCGCCGATGACGATCAGTCCCTCCAACCTCTCCTCGCGGACGGCGGCTGCGAGGGCAGCGGACCGGTCCACGGTCCCCCCCGCCCCGTCGGGAAATGCAAAGGGGTCGCCCCGGTTCGTCGTGCCCAGAATCGTTCCGCCCCGATGGAGGAGACCACGGCAGGTCTCGGGCGTCATGGCCATCAGGCGCCGTGGTTCTTCGAGAAATCCATTGAAGCTGTCCTCACATCCGACGACCTCCCAGTGCTTCTGGCCCACGCCATGCTTGACCACAGCACGGATGACCGCATTGAGGCCAGGTGCGTCGCCGCCACCGGTGAGGATGCCGATTCGATGTGCGCTCATGGGTGCGCCCGTAACGCCACGGGCGGCGGTCCGGCGTCGGGCTATGCCCGACTGACGGAGAGCGCGTGCAGCGACTGCCAAACGGAGACCGCATCCTGGCCGAGGGTTTGCGGCACGACTGC